>NZ_JACDWU010000263.1:0-61518 GCF_016464045.1 Pseudoalteromonas sp. bablab_jr011
GGCACTAAAAAAGTAATGCGCGGCGGAAGGTTTTTAGAATCTCCCCGAGGTAGTAACGTGTATACACGCCAAGAATCTGATGAACTGGGCGAGGCCTACCGTGCCATAGGCTTTCGCTGCGTGCTTAACCAAGCGACGCCATTAGCACAGCAACCAGAGTAAGGTTTACTCTGGTTGCACATTACCAATTAAGCCAATGCCATAAATGGCTCTGCATCTATCATTGCCATAGCGACAGATCCAGAACGTGCACGGCTTGGTAATTTACGTTGCCATGCATCAAATTCACGTTGCTGTGACCCTTCTAAAATACGGTTAAGTTGAGAAAGGCCATTTTCGCGGGAGCATTTAGCACCGCCCTCACCCATGTGTTGTAATACCTCATCTAATTCTTCTGTGCAGAGAATATGTTTAAGTATGGTGATTATGGCACTCTCGCGTTGCTCATTTAATCCTGACCATGTGTACGTGTCAAAATCAATTAAACTTGCTAAATTCGGGTTGGCAAGCAAATGTAAAAACGCGCCTTTTGCTTCAGGCACTGTAAACTTTAATATTTCGGGCTGATGCTGAATTCGGCTAATAATGCGCTTAGCTTGTTGATGAGCAAGCACCTCAGCTCGCCACAACATGTCAACTTGACGCACACTTTTTCCAACAAACTCTACAATTTCTTGCCCTGTTGCAATATGCATTGCCACCGCTTTATATAGCACTTTAAATGCATCTTCTTGTATAAACTCTAAATAATCATAATCATTATTTTTAAGCTGGTGATACACAAATTGCGCCAATGTGACAATTTCGTCAACACCCACTTCACAAACTAACTCTCCCCCAACGCCAACTCCCCATACCAGCCCTGCTTTTGCACGAAGCACAAATTTCCCCGTATCGTAACCGAGATAAAAGCCAGCTTGAGCCCCAGCTCCTATACTGCCTGATAACTTTGAGCCTAGTTTGGCCAAGTCACAAAATGACGTGTTTCCGACTTTTTCTGGGTTGTCCCATTGAATTGCACCTGTTGCCTCACAGCCTGCAGACACACCTACAAACGCATTCACTTCTGCTTTTACTGGCTGAAAACGTTTATCTTTTTGCTGCATAGTTTGTTGTTCGGCTTCATTGAGGCCATCAAGCATTAACTGACCTTGCTTTACTGTACACCCCATATTTGCCGAGCCTTGTAACTTAGCCCCTGCATAGCCAAATGCACTCACTGTTGCAGCAAGGCGTATTGCGCCAAGGTTAAAGGTTTTTTCTTGTGTGCTATTTTTAAGGGGCATGGAGAATATTAATTCGTACCCTACTTTATTAGGGAAGTAGCCACTCATAACGGCTTTTGCTTCAGCAACAGCAAAGTCAATTTTAAAATCACCTTGCAATGCAAAAACTCCATCTTTTGGGCTAAATGTAGCAGCGAGACTAGCTCCGTGAGTGTAACGCATTAGCTGAGCCTCAGCACTTGCATCAAAGTAATCGCTTTTTTCAAAACCTTTAATATTAAGATCTTTATTAAACTCTTTAGCCCACTCTCCCCAAACCGTTGTATAAGTATCTATGATCTTTTCGTCGAACTTAAAGCTTGTTTTTAATTTGCTAAGATCATTTTTAAGGGCTTGTTTTAGTTTACTATTATTTAAACGGCCATTGTTGTCACTAAAACGTCTGCCATCACGAATATCCGTATCTAAGCGGTAACTTCGACGGTGATCTGCTATTTTATCGCTGCGTACATAAGTGTACTTTCGTCCTTTATAACCAATAACTTCGGTGATGTTATTTGCACTAGGGCCTTTTACTAAAGGTTTTAGTGTTTTATTTAGTGCCTGTTTGGCTTCGGTGATCTGCTTACTTTCTTCGGGATTATTTTTCCCTCGAGTTAAGCTTTGTTTCAGTTGTTCTATTGGTGAGTTAAGGGCTGCCATTTCACTATCGAGTATGTCTGCTAGTGACTGAGTTACAGCAATAAAGCAATGCTCTTCTGGAAGATATACAAAATCGATAATTTGCTGTTGAGTGTCAGACTCACTAACAGAAAAATTAACCATATGACGTGCACCTTCAGATTCAGCGGTTAATCTATAATCACCTGCAACTAAAGGTAAAATAAGCTCCCAGTCATAACCTTTATCAGCTTTATAATCGCCCGCAACTGATTCTAAAGTAGCTTGTTGCGAACCAGAAACTGGCCCATACCAAGTTATGAGTACACTGCGGCTATTATAAAATTGCCCTTTTAGAAATACATCAAAGCCGGTACAAACTTTTACATTATCACCAACTTGTGGAGGTTTTTTCGGTGTGAATGTTGGATAATTAAAGTCATAAAGTAAGCTTAAGTCTTGAGTACCAGTGTAGAAAAGGACAATACTATCAAGCGTTTCTCCCGGACCTAATGTATGAGTTGCAAAACGCCTTTTAGTTAACCCCCCTTGTTCTAATGTAATAACACTACTATCAGTAGGTTGACCAATAATAACAGCAGGTGAGATCGTATTAGAAATTTGTTCTTTTAGTGTGGAATGCGTCGTTCTGTTTTTAACAGTTTTATTTTGATTATCTTCTAATGATGAAGATGAACCTATATTAGAGGCACTACAGCCAGGGCTTATTTCTTGACCCTGAATTTGCGTTAAGAATACTGACTTTTTAACAAACGCATAAATCTGCTTCGTATCATTTTGTGATAATTTACTAATGCGTTCAACTTGATTATTGGCATAGGAAAATAATTGCTGATTCTCATATTGGCTTTTCCCAACATGCCAGTAGCGGGCATCATCCAAGTTAACTCTTACATAATCAGACCGATGAGGTTTAAGCTGAGTTAAAATTTTGTTTGGCACTTTACTCATAGGTAAAGTAACTTGAGAAATTCGGCTTTCATCAGGTTCGCACAGGTTTGATAGTTCTTCATCCTGCTGGAAATTAATTGAGTTTTGCCTAAATCGATTCCACTGTATTAAAGATCCCACTTTTACGCTTCCTTGCTGCTGAGATGATTCACTTCGATTTTAATACGGAACCTGATTAAATAATACACTCTATGCTCTTTTTCACTATATTTACGTATAAATTATCCACATTCTAAACAAAACGTATCTTTTTTTACCGTGAATTTTTGCTGATTAAGTGTCAGCCCATCAAATTGAATAAACTCGCTGCCCGTTTTATGGCCTAACAGTATATTAACCGCCAGTAAGCTTTGCATACTGCCCATAACTCCCAGTAATGGGCTTATTACACCCGCGTTATCACAATTTAATACTGGTTGATCATCAGTTTGCGGGAATACGCAGCCATAACAGGGGCTGTCGGAATTGCGAAAGTCAAAGCACATTAGTTGCCCTTGTGTGGCAATCGCAGCAGCTGAAATGAGCGGGATTGTGTGCGCTAAACAATAGCGATTAATTAAGTAACGAGTGGCAAAGTTATCACTGCAATCGAGTACGATGTCGGCCCCTTGTAAAACGTCTGCAAGGTTTTTTTCATCAAGTCTTTGGCAAATGGGCTCAATACTAATTTGGTTATTTAAGCTTGCTAACACTTTCGAGGCTGCCTGTGTTTTTGCTTGCCCTAAGTGATTAACTTTATACAAAATTTGTCGCTGTAAATTTGAAAGCTCGACATTGTCGTTATCAACCAACGTGAGCTTACCCACCCCAGCCGCAGCTAAATAAAGTAGCGCAGGTGAGCCAAGCCCACCAGCACCTACTACCGCAATATGTGCGGCCTTTAATATTTGCTGCCCCTCCAATCCCACTTCTTTAAGCATTAAGTGGCGGCTGTAACGTATGCGCTCTTTATCGCTTAACGCACTCATGCTTCTGAGTCGCCTTCAACACATTGCTTGAGTTTAGCAATCGCTGCGGGGTAATCTTCAGCTTCGGTAATTGCTCGCACCACAGCCACACTGCCTACCCCGGTATTTGCCACTTGCTCTGCACGTGACACATCAATGCCACCAATCGCAACTGTTGGGTAGTCGGCCATTAATGGGACAAATTTTTCAAGCTTTTCTAGGCCTTGAATTTGCCCTGTCATGTCTTTTGTGGTGGTTGGGTAAATTGCACCAAATGCCATGTAGCTCGGGCGATAATTATGGGCGCGCAGCATTTCATAAAAACCATGGGTCGAGACGCCTAAACGCAAGCCAGCCTCTTTTATAGCAATTAAATTAGCCGTTTGTAGGTCTTCTTGGCCTAAATGAACTCCATAAGCACCGTGCTTAATCGCCAGTTGCCAATAGTCATTAATATACACCTGCGCATCGTATTTTTGACCAAGCATAACAGCACTGGCAATGGCCTCATCTAGCGTTGCATCATCTGTATTTTTGATTCGTAGCTGTACGGTTTTAACGCCTTCAGCTAAACACTTTTCTAACCAATCAACACTGTCGACCACTGCATATAAGCCGAGCTTTTTAGACTGACACTCAGCAAAACCAGCCGCCATAGTAAAATTGCTAGGGTGATCAAAGTCGAGTTCATCACCAAGCCAACTCCCCGCTTCAATCACTTGTGGGTAATCTGCTAAATTAACCGGAAAATGAGTGTGTGCAACAGGGCCAATTCCTTCACCGTAACGCACTGCCGCTTTTAAACCTTGGTTTATATACGCTTTTGCGAGAATAAATGCGTCTTTCAGTGGATAACGCTTTGCTAGGCAAGCAGCAATCACTGAGGCCATACTACACCCGGTGCCATGGCTATGCGGTGTTTGAATTTTTTCATTTCCAAGCCAGTATTCGTGTGTATCTTGCAGGCAGTAATCGATGCAATAACCACTTGGGTAGTCCCAATGACCACCTTTGATGATGACCGATTTTGCGCCATAACTTTGCAGCTTTTGCGCAGCTTCTTTTACTGCACTTGGGCCAATTAAATACACTCCGGTCAGTAACTGCGTTTCGTGAGTATTGGGTGTAACAACATCTACCCACGGTAATAAACACTCTTTAATTGCACTCACGGTATCTTCTTCTGTGAGTAAATCGCCACTGGAAGCTATCGCCACAGGGTCATAGACAACCAAAGGCGGCACTTCCCAGGTGTTTTTATAATGTTTTAAATGTTCACTTATTAACTGAATTTGCTGCACATTCGCCAACATGCCGATTTTTATCACCGTGGCGGGCATATCGGTTACTAAAGCTTGTAATTGAGATTCAATCACCTCCGTTGAAATGGGATTTAAGGCCTCAACACCTAAACTATTTTGTGCTGTTAAAGCTGTGATCACGGTGCAGCAATGCACTGAAAAGCTTTGCATCGCTTTAATATCAGCTTGAATTCCAGCCCCGCCGCCGGAATCAGATCCCGCTATGCTCCATACAACCTGATTCATGTTTTCCTCTTCTTTAATTTTGATGCCAAAATGGCATGCCCATAGTAGGTGTTGATGGGCTGGCTACGTCTTTTTCGGGCATCGCTTTGGCTAAATAGCTGTATCTGCCTGCCTCAACGGCACTGCGAAATGCATGGCTCATTGTAACTGGGCACCCAGCTCCAGCGATTGCCGAATTTAATAATACCGCATCATACCCTAATTCAAGGGCTTGGCAGGCATGCGAAGGTAACCCTAATCCAGCATCAACGATTAAGGTATGACTAGGTAAACGCTCTCGGATCATTCTTAGGTTATAGGGGTTCAGTAACCCTTTACCTGTTCCAATAGGCGCACCCCAAGGCATCAGCACTTCACAGCCTAAATCAGCAAGACGCTGGCATAACACTAAGTCATCGGTGCAGTAAGGCAGTACTTTAAAGCCCTCATCTAATAGTATTTTTGTTGCTTCGAGTAACGCAAAAGGATCGGGCTGCAAATTATATTCATCACCAATCAGCTCAAGCTTGATCCAATCAGTGGCAAAAACCTCACGGCACATTTGAGCCAGAGTAACTGCCTCTTTCACACTGTGACACCCTGCTGTATTTGGGAGCACTTTAAGCCCGGTGTTTTTTATTAACTGCCAAAAATCATCGCCGGCTTGCGCACTTTGTTGACGCCTTAATGACACGGTAACAATGTCAGCCCCAGAGGCCACAATTGATTCTGTCATTATACTGGGCGAAGGATACAATGCAGAACCAATGAGTAAGCGGCTGCGTATTTGTTCACCATAAATAGTAAAACTATCCATGCTAACCTCCTTGAATGGGTGACAAAAGCTCAATGCTGTCACCCTCGTTAAGAGTTTTTATTTCGCATTGGCTGCGTGGTACAAAGTCGCCGTTTACAGCCACAGCAAATGGCGGCCTAGCCCCATAGTTTGCCAACGCCTCGCTAAGCGATATTTGCTCAGCCACAACAGCTGATTGGCCATTTATTACTATTTTCATTATGACCCCCTAAGTCATTAAGCTAATTGCTTCATCGACAACATAAGGCGCTAACAAATAACCATGACGATACAAGCCATTAAGGCTTATAACTCTCCCTTCTCGGGTCACCTGTGGACGGTTATCTGCAAATGCAGGACGAAGCCCTGATTGCAAACTTTCAATACGCGCTTCAGCAAAACCACTGTGAACCGTATAAGCCGCCGACAATAACTCAAGTGCTGAGCGCACGGTGACTTTACCTGTGTCGTGCGATTCAATTTCAGTCGCGCCAATCACAAACTGATGATTCAGTTTAGGTGCAATATAAATGGGGTAGCGCGGATGCATAAGGCGTACTGGCCGAGACAGGTTTACTTCTGGTGCATATAAGCGTGCCACTTCCCCCCTCACACCACGAAGGCTAGGTAAAGCTATTTTTGCCCCTAATCCCCGACAATCAAAAACAAAGTCATAACTTTGTCCATTCACCTTATGACCTGTTAAAGTAATGTGTGAGTGCCAATTAAAGCTGACTTGACGAGCAACTAATTGGTTATAGCTCGCAGCATAGAAGGCCTGGTTATCGAGCTGGCCTTCGCAAGGTAAATACACCCCTTGGTGAAAGCGTCCAGCAAGCTCAGGCTCAAGATCTGCTATTTGCGCGCTGCTCACTGTGTCAGCCGTATGCTCGGCTAATGGTTTTAAGCGGCTAATAAAACTGTGTAAATCGCCTTTATCTTGCTGATGAGCAACCACCAAACTGCCCGCTTGCTGAAAATACACAGGCTCATCCAGTTCACTAATAATCTGCTGCCAGCGTTGAATGCTCGCCAGCCCCTGCAGCGCTATATCTTGCTCACATAATACCGACTCAGCCAGCGGTGCGAGCATAGCCGCCGCAACATTTCCGGCACTGTTTGCTGCGTGTTGATCATCTTGCTCATACACGCTGACTTGATGCACTTTAGAGAGTGCTAAAGCAGTAAGTCGTCCTGTTAAACCAAATCCCAAAATTGCTATTTTTAAAGACATAAACGTTCTAGGTGCTAGATAATTCGCGCGAGATAATCATTCTAGCGCCTCGTTTTCTAGCACCTAGCTCCTTGGTTAAATTGCTTTATGATAGATTTCAGAACCCGTTTTTTTGAACTCGTCGGATTTCGCTTTCATCTCTGCTTCAACATCGACCATCTTAATTTCGATAGCATCGCCTACATTGTTAGGGTCGATACCTCGCGCTTCTAGATCTTTCGCGTAATCACGTACTTCTTGGGTTATTTTCATCGAGCAGAATTTAGGACCGCACATAGAGCAAAAATGGGCTATTTTGCCAGACTCTTGTGGCAGAGTTTCATCATGATACTCACGGGCACGTTCAGGGTCTAAACCTAGGTTAAATTGGTCGTGCCAACGGAACTCGAAGCGCGCCTTCGATAACGCGTTATCACGCTCTTGTGCCCCTGGATGACCTTTGGCTAAATCGGCTGCGTGTGCGGCAATTTTGTAGGTGATAAGACCTTCTTTTACATCTTCTTTATTTGGTAAGCCTAAGTGCTCTTTAGGGGTGACATAACACAACATGGCACAGCCATACCACGCAATTTGTGCAGCCCCAATACCCGAGGTGAAATGGTCGTAACCCGGTGCAATATCAGTCGTTAATGGGCCAAGCGTATAAAAAGGTGCTTCTTCACAATGCTTTAGTTGCTCTTCCATGTTTTCTTTAATCATATGCATTGGCACATGACCTGGGCCTTCAATAAACACTTGTACATCATGCTTCCATGCAAGCTTAGTCAGCTCACCTAGTGTACGTAATTCGCTAAACTGTGCTTCGTCGTTGGCATCGGCAATTGAACCTGGACGCAAACCATCGCCCAATGAAAAACACACATCATATTGTTTTAAAATTTCACAAATTTCTTCAAAGTGCGTGTATAAGAAGTTTTCTTTGTGATGTGCTAAACACCACTTTGCCATGATTGAGCCGCCGCGCGATACAATACCCGTGACACGCTTTGCAGTCATTGGCACATAACGAAGTAACACACCAGCATGGATAGTAAAATAGTCGACACCTTGCTCCGCTTGTTCAATCAAAGTATCGCGGAAAATCTCCCAAGTGAGGTCTTCGGCAACCCCATTTACTTTTTCAAGTGCTTGATAGATTGGTACGGTACCAATTGGCACGGGTGAATTACGTACGACCCATTCACGGGTTTCATGAATATAACGACCCGTTGATAAGTCCATCACCGTATCTGCGCCCCAACGAGTCGACCAAACCATTTTTTCGACCTCTTCTTCAATAGACGAAGTGACCGATGAATTACCAATATTCGCGTTCACTTTTACAAGGAAATTACGGCCAATGATCATTGGTTCGGTTTCAGGGTGGTTTATATTGTTAGGTAACACGGCTCTGCCACGGGCAATTTCATCGCGCACAAATTCAGGGGTTATAAAATCGGGGATACTGGCTCCGAATGACTCTCCCTTATGCTGTGCAGCAAGGAGCTCTTCACGAATTTTTGCACGGCCCATATTTTCACGAATAGCCACGTATTCCATTTCAGGCGTTACAATGCCTTGGCGTGCATAATGCATTTGCGTCACATTTTTACCTGCTTTCGCACGGCGTATTTTTGGGAGGTGCTCAAAGCGAATATGGTCTAAACCTTCGTCAGCCATTCGTTGCTGCGAAAACTGCGAGGTAACTGAATCAAGAATTTCCGTATCACCACGTTTTTCTATCCACTGTTCGCGGTACTTTTCTAGCCCTTTGCGCACGTCGAGTTTAAAATCAGGATCGGTATATGGACCCGATGTATCATACACACGAATTGGCGCATTCGGCTCGAACACGGGGTTTTCTTCGGTTCCACCTATGAAAGTATCACTGAGGGTTATTTCGCGCATTCCGACACGCACGTTTTCTTGCGTGCCTTCAACATATACTTTGTGCGAATTAGGGAAAGGTTGCCCTGTTAAGTTATAAATATAATCAGATGCAGCCGCACGAATTTCGCGGCGAGACGGTTTAGTTGTAGTGTTTGACATGACTTACCTCATTGCTTTAAGGATTGTCTTGTCAGATATTGCAGGTGCAATAGAGAGTGGCAAACGCCATTGGATCGTTAGTAAGTTATTTCACTTACAATTGCAGCCTAAGCTTAGCAACTTATGCCCCATTTTTTGGCGCACAAGCGCCCTATGAGGCAGCTTGTTCCCTACGCAGGTGTTAGCCTGATCAGGTTCACGGATCCCGCTTTCGCGATCTCAGCCTTATTAAAGGCACTCCGACAAGTATAAATTCGTTGTTTTATAAAAACGTAATCAGTGTACGTTAGTTAAAAATTCGCTGCAAGCGCTTTAGTTTTAATACTAATTCGCCTTATTAGGGAGCCGTATTAATGAAAGTAAAATGGTGCGCCCCTTGCAAAGTAAGCTGCTCGCCATTTAGCGAAATGACCGCGCCTTGTTTTAGCGTCGACAGCAGTTTCTTTTCAAGTTCATCAAGTTGATCACCGCACGATTTACGTGTCATACCTAGCTTTTTCACTGTTAAGGTATCTTCAACAAGCTGACCTTCACCAAAAAACTTGTTACAACCAGCAAACCCATTAACTTGCATCGCTTCAATAAAACGCATTGACGCTTTTTGCGATACGCTAATGGCTAACCCGTTAACTTTTGATAATTGCCACTGTGTATATTTTAATTGCTCACTGGTGACCTTCCCTGTCGATGAGCAGCCCATGCAAAATAGTACAAAAAGAATAGGCAAGGCTACTAACTTCATATTTTTTTACGACCAAAATTTCAATGCGATAATAATAACAACATTTAACGACTTTGATCGTTAAAAAAACATGTTTTATCTGTAAAAAAATGTTCTAAGCTAGCTCTTAATAGAACAACGGGCGTTATTTAAATAAGTTATCGACTTCTTCTGGTAAAAAAGGACGCCCTTTTTCATTAACAGAGGTGCCGATTACTTAGGCGCTTAGCATCACTTTATCATCATGTTTACGGTAAACGGTCTGCTTAAAAGCAAACTTTAAACGACTCACTCTCTGCGGCTCAACGGCCACATAAAATTCATCGCCCGGCACTAAAGATGCTTTGTAATCCATTTCACTGCGAAGCACCACTAGGTTAATTTTTTCTCGCGCAAGCTTTGCAAAGTCGACCCCTTTAGCATGTAGGAACTCATGGCGGGCATGCTCTAAGTAATTAAAGTAAACACTGTTATTAACAATTCCTTGCAGATCGCATTCATAGTCTCGCACTTTAAAGTCAACTTTAAAGGTCATAGTCGTATTCCTAATCAATTTACGTATAATTGCCTGCGTTTATATCATAAATACCTAAACAAGCTAAAGATTCACTTTTTTTAGGTATAAATACTCATTTGGCCAGTAGGCTTGCTAGAATAGCAGTCCCTAAAATGGAGTTAAGAACCGCATGAAACGACGTTTATCATTATTATCAGCAGCTATTTTGCCATTATTTGCAGCTTCATCGATTGCTTACGCTGAAGACACAGAGCTTGAAACTATTTTAGTTACGGGCGATTTCAAAAAAGAAAGTATTCAAACGTTAAGTGCCAGCGCAAGCCTTTTTTCAGACCATGAAATTAATCAGCGTGGAGCGAAATTTTTAGATGAAATGCTAGCCAGTGCAGCCAATGTAAACTTTACTTCGGGTGCATCACGCGGTCGTTTTGTGCAAATTCGTGGTGTGGGTTTACGCTCACAATTTGTTGATCCCATTAATCCATCTGTTGGCTTAGTGATTGACGGCATAAACTACTCTGGCCTAGGGGGTAGCTCACTGTTATTTGATATAGACCAAGTCGAAATATACCGTGGCCCACAGGGGACACGTTTTGGTGCAGATGCTTTAGCAGGCATGATTCAAATGGAATCAGCTGCGCCAACGCTCAATCCGAGTGTAAAAGTGCAACTCGGTGCAGGTAATTATAATAGCTACGAAGCAGGCATTGCAGCAGGTACAGGTATTACTGACGATACAAGCGTACGCGCAAGTCTTTATCAACGCGAGTCTGATGGCTATGTTGAAAATATATATTTAAATAAAGATACGCAACAGCAAGATGAACTTGTTTCTCGCTTTAAACTGCACAGCCAACTTACAAATAACTTACGCACAGAGCTAAGTGTGCATTATATCGATATTAATAATGGCTATGATGCTTTCACCCTTGATAACAGCCGCTACAGTGTAGCCGATGAGCCTGGTGAAGATAATCAAGAAAGCATTGCGGTGGGTCTTGCAAATATTTATACCGGTTTTGATTGGTTTGATGTCAGTCTGAACGTATCTGGCATCGACAGCGAACTGTTATACAGCTATGACGAAGACTGGGTTTGTAACGATGAAACACAGCCACAATTGTGTGCAGCTGGGTTACACCCTGATGGATATAGCTATTTTGATGCCTACTATCGTGATCGAAAAGATAAATCTGGAGAGCTACAGTTTAATGGTAAAGCAGGAGATTGGGTCGCTGGAATTTATTATCAAGACCGCAACGTAGAGCTAAACAGACACCGAAGAAAGTTTTCTGAATACGAACTATTTAACTCAACTTATGATGTAAACAATATTGCTGCATATGGGCAATTATCTACTCCTATAAATAATAAAACGACGTTAGTTACAGGCTTACGTATTGAACAATATCAAGGAGATTACACCGATAGTAATGGTTTCATAGAAAGCACCGACGATGTAATGATCGGTGGTAAGCTTGCTCTTGAATATCAAGTCATTGACCGCACCATGATTTACACCAGTATTACTCGTGGCTACAAAGCTGGCGGCATTAACTCTGAGGCGTTAGCAAAAGCGAAAGATGAAGGCTTAAATCTTGACGCTGACTTTTTTGCTAACCACACCTCATTCGCCCCTGAATACCTTTGGAGTGGTGAGTTTGGTGTAAAAGGCAGCTCACTTGACGATAAATTCGTCCTGCGCTTGGCAGCATTTTACATGTACCGTGAAGATATGCAGTTGAAATCATGGCAAGTCGAGGGGCAAAACTTTACAGGTTTCTTTGATAATGCAGGCTCAGGTGAAAACTATGGTCTGGAAATTGAAGGTAGTTATCAGCTAACAGATAATTTATTTATCTCTGGTAGCGCCGGTTACCTGCACTCTGAAATAAATGATTACGTTGCTCGTCCGAGTTTATGGCAAGAGCCAATTGATCAAGATGGCCGCGACCAAGCACAAGCACCGAAGTATCAATATGCATTTACGGCACGCTATAACTTTACCCCTGCACTTTATGCATCGATTGGTGTTGAAGGCAAAGATGATTATTACTTCTCAGATAGCCATAACTCAAAAGCACCGAGCTCTAACTTAGTGAACGCATCGTTAGGTTATGAAAGTGAAAACTGGAGCATCAATGCCTGGGCACGAAACTTATTTGATGAAGATGTACCAACCCGTGGTTTTGAGTTTGGTAACGACCCACTGGATGGTTACACCACTCACACATACACACAATTGGGTGAACCGATGGTGGCCGGTGTGACATTTATTTACGAACTGTAAGTCGTGAAGGCGCTGGTTTTAACCAGCGCTTATTATCACCTGATTTTCGCGGATGAATCTGCTTCTACATAATCATGTAACAAGGGGTTCAACCGCGAATATCACGACTCAATGAATTATTCGGTGTGAGTTAAAGGTTCCTGCATTTAAGCTCGTTCCACATCAAAGGTGATCACGTCTTTAATCTTTTGCTTGTTCGTTGCAAGCATAATTAAACGGTCAACCCCCAGCGCCACACCTGCACATTGTGGTAAGCCATGCTCAAGCGCTGCAATCAAGCGCGTATCCATCGGTACCTGTTTTAAACCATTTGCTTGGCGATATTGATTATCTTCATTAAAACGCGCGGCTTGCTCTTTTCCATCGGTAAGTTCATTGAAACCGTTAGCCAACTCCATATTTTTGAAATACAGCTCAAAACGCCCAGCAACGCGATTGTCATGCTGACAAATTTGCGCAAGTGCCGCTTGCGAAGCTGGAAAATGGTAAACAAAACATGGCTTTTCTTGGCCGATAGTTGGCTCAACCTTCATGCAAAATAACAGCTGCAACAACGTATCGCGATGCGTTTCATGCGCGGCAATATCAGCAAACCCTTGTTCGCTTGCTACGTGCTGTAACGTACTCATGTCAGCAGTTAATGGATCTATACCTAATGCATTTATAAACGCATGTTGGTAAGTTAAACGCTCAGCCGCGTCAACACCCAGTACAAGCTGCATAAGCTCGTCCATTTCATCCATAAGCGCAAATTCGTCGAAACCTGGGCGATACCATTCAAGCATGGTAAATTCAGGGTTATGATGACTACCCGCTTCTTCGTTGCGATACGCTTTACACAATTGAAAGATAGCACCCGATCCTGCCGCCAATAATCGTTTCATCGCAAACTCAGGCGAGGTTTGTAAATATAACGGCAAACCACCTGCATGACCTGGGCCCACAAACTCGGTACTAAAACTGGCTAGGTGTACATCGGTAACACTGGCCGCACTAAGAGTCGGTGTTTCAACTTCCATCACCTCACGCTCATAGAAAAATTCGCGAATACGGCGAATGATCGCAGCTCGCTCGCGTAAAGTAGCAATATCAGCGCTTGGTTGCCAAACAGCAGTGGACATACAGTCTCCAAAAAAAATCCCAGCAGAAGCTGGGATTTTATCAATTAAACTTTTTAAAGCCTATTACTTAACGCGGCTTACGTACTCACCGCTGCGAGTATCAACTTTGATCACTTCGCCAATTTGTACAAATAGAGGAACGCGTACAACCGCACCCGTGCTTAATGTTGCTGGTTTACCGCCCGTACCGGCTGTGTCACCTTTAAGACCTGGATCCGTTTCTGTGATTTCTAGTTCAACAAAGTTCGGTGGAGTAACAGCAATTGGGTTACCGTTCCAAAGCGTGATAGTACATACATCGTTTTCAACTAACCATTTAGCATTGTCGCCTAGTGCTTTTTCGTCAGCAGCGATTTGCTCAAATGTTTCGTTGTTCATGAAATGCCAGAATTCACCGTCAGTGTATAGATACGCTAGATCGGTATCCATTACGTCAGCACCTTCTACCGTTTCACCCGACTTAAATGTTTTTTCTAGTACTTTACCTGTGATAAGTTTACGAATACGAACACGGTTAAACGCCTGACCTTTACCTGGCTTTACCATTTCATTTTCTAGGATGCTACAAGGCTCGCCGTCTAACATAATTTTTAGGCCGCCCTTGAACTCATTGGTGCTATAATTCGCCATCGTTTCCTCTGTCTAAATAATTTCGAGTAATCTACGTGTCAATGATACAAAGAAATGAAGTAAATTTGCATAAAAACTGGCAAAAAGAATTAGCAAATGTTGTCACCTGCCCTGAACGTTTG
Organism: Pseudoalteromonas sp. bablab_jr011; assembly: GCF_016464045.1. Taxonomy (NCBI): domain Bacteria; kingdom Pseudomonadati; phylum Pseudomonadota; class Gammaproteobacteria; order Alteromonadales; family Pseudoalteromonadaceae; genus Pseudoalteromonas; species Pseudoalteromonas sp. bablab_jr011. The sequence continues at coordinate 14,791 of NZ_JACDWU010000263.1, forward strand.
CTAGAAATGCTAGGTTTATCAAGTGTAGTAGACGAAAAAGACCTCCAAGCTCGTAGTCTTTTTCCTGTACGTGTGCCTCTGCCTTTTATCAAAAAAATGCGTTTTGGTGATATAAACGATCCACTTTTGCTACAAGTGATGCCACGTCACCAAGAATTTTTAGCGCAAACAGGCTACGATAAAGACCCGTTAAAAGAGCAAGATAATAACCAACCGGGGTTATTACATAAGTACCGCTCTCGTGTTTTGGTCATGTTTAAAACCGGCTGTGCCGTGAATTGCCGCTATTGTTTTAGACGCCATTTTCCGTATCAAGAAAACCAATTAAATAAACGCAGCTTAATTGACGCTTTAGCCTACATAAAAGCCGATAAAAATATCAATGAGGTCATTTTAAGTGGTGGCGACCCATTAATGGCCAAAGATGATGCTGTTAACTGGTTTATGGATGAACTTGAACAATTACCACAAATAAAACGTTTGCGTATTCATAGTCGTTTGCCAGTGGTGATCCCAGCAAGAATTACCGATGAGCTGTGCGCACGATTTGCAAGTTCGCCTTTAAAAGTGGTGTTAGTGAATCACATTAATCACGCGAACGAAATTGATGCTGACTTTAAAGCTGCGATGCAAAAATTAAAAGCCGCTAACGTCACGTTATTAAACCAAGCTGTATTATTAAAGGATGTTAACGACTCGAGCCATGCTCAAATAGCCTTGAGTGAAGCATTGTTCGAGGCTGATATCTTACCCTACTACCTACATTTACTTGATAAAGTAGAAGGTGCGAGCCATTTTGATATTACTGAGCAGCGCGCACGCGAAATAGTGGCACACATGCTCGAAGCATTGCCAGGGTTTTTAGTACCCAAACTAGTTCGTGAGATCGGCGGCGAGAAAAGTAAAACGCCTATCGATCTCAACCTAGTTTAACGCTTAAACGTAAACGTTTACGTTATTACCGAGTGTCGCAGTCACCGATTTAGCGGGTGTCTGTGCAGCGCTTGTATTCATCGCTGCGCCTTCGATAAGTGCAAGTGCCGCAGCACCATCAGCTTTTTGCTGTTTTTTAGCAAGTGATGCGCTGTAAACTTCAGCGCCTTCGCCGCCGCCACTCATCGCCGGTAAACTTGATCCTGATATATTCATAGTTCACTACCTGACTTTTTATTACAATCCACGTACTATATCGGCATTGCAGTCTAAAGCTTTAGGAAAAAAATGGATTCAATCATTGAACAGCTCAATGCTAACTTAAAAATCGTTTACCGTCAGGCACTTGATGCTGATAAAAAATTAGATGACTTACAGCAGCAAGGGCATGGCAAGTTCAAAGCCTTATTTGCAAAAGATGCCGGCTTTGATTTTGAAGCAAAACGCTTTAAGCCATATGTACTCGACGTTGCAGCCGATGTTGAGAGCCTAAGTAATGATGGCTTAGATGAAGAAAAGCTGAAAAAAACCGTAATTAAACTTCAACAGTTATTACAGCTGTTAGCGACGTTTAAGTAGATTAACACGCGTTATAAATACATACTTGAACCACCGAGGACACCAAGTCACTTCACGTGACAAAACAGATTACACTATTTCTCTGTGCCTCAGTGGTTCAAAAAAGCGTACAACGTGCTAACCAAGTTCCACAACTACAAACATCACGACTGTGCACTATTTAATGAAGGTAATAATTCATCTTCAAACCAATCAGTAATTAAACGTTTATCGTAATAATACGCTTCGTCACGGCCCATTTTAATGCGATCCATAAAGCCCATATCTTTGAGTTTTACATCACTCGCTTCGCTAACCACCTTGCCGTCTTTATCTGTAACTGAGTAATTAAAATCAATACGCGGAAAATAAATAGGTTTAATGATTCGAAGTTCATTCATACCACCAAACTGGACATCTCCCGCTAAATCAAGGTCAGTTACCTCAACATTAAAAGTGTATCCTTCAGGAAGCTGCTCAGCTAATTTTTTAAAATGTTTCTCAAAGTTTTTCGCTACATTTTTATGAAACGCCCCTTTCGGTGAGTTATTTCCTGGGCGCACATCTCTGTAGTCATTAAAATCATGCCACTTTACTTTTGCTTCACCTGCGTGAGCAAAAGCAGGTAGAACAACAACCATAGCCAAGGCAATTTTTTTTACTGTATTCATCTTTCTCTCCACGTTACAGGTTGAGCCAATAGTTAAAAACTAGCAGTTGAGGATTAACTATAGCTTAATACTCCCTCACTTTCGTGTTACCAATATGGTGCAAAATGTAACCAAAAACAAGCTACCCCGCTTTTGCTTAATTTTCAAAAATAACAATTTATTTATGAAATTTTGCACGGAATATGATGAAATAAGACTAATTCAAACAGGTATTAGTTCATGGAAATTTTATGACCATTTTAGTCACCGGCGGAGCCGGATACATCGGTTCTCACACCGTTTTAGAGTTATTAAAGCAAGGCACAGAGGTTGTTGTGCTTGATAACTTAAGCAATTCATCAAATGAGTCGTTGACTCGCGTTAAGCAAATCACAGGTAAAGACGTTACTTTTTATGAAGGCGATATTCTTGATAGAGACTGCCTAGATAACATTTTCCGTGAACATACGATCGATAGCGTCATTCACTTTGCAGGCTTAAAAGCGGTTGGTGAATCGGTTATTAAACCTATTGAGTACTACCAAAACAACGTACAAGGCACGTTAACACTCGTTGATGCAATGCGCGATGCAGGTGTTTTCAAGTTAGTATTTAGCTCCTCTGCTACAGTGTATGGTGACCCAGCAAGCTTGCCTATTCGCGAAGACTTCCCCGTTGGTGGCACAACGAATCCTTATGGCACCTCTAAATTAATGGTAGAGATGATGCTGCAAGATATCGCCAAATCAGACGAGCGCTTTGCATTTGTTATTTTACGTTACTTTAACCCTGTAGGGGCTCACGAATCAGGCTTAATTGGCGAAGACCCGAATGGTATTCCAAATAACTTACTGCCTTATATTTCACAAGTAGCCGTTGGTAAGTTAGAAAAGCTGGGGGTTTTTGGTGATGACTACGACACTGTTGATGGCACAGGTGTGCGCGATTACATCCACGTTGTCGATTTAGCACTTGGCCATTTAAAAGCACTCAACCGCATTAAAAACGATACTGGTGCTCATGTATTTAACCTTGGCACAGGGAATGGTTATTCAGTGCTGCAAATGGTCACAGCCTTTGAAAAAGCCAGTGGTCAGGCTGTGCCCTATCAAATCTCACCTCGTCGAGCAGGTGACATTGCAGCGTGTTACGCAGCGCCAGAGAAAGCGCTTAACGAATTAGGTTGGCGAGCCGAACGTGGCATTGATGAAATGATGCAAGATACGTGGCGCTGGCAAAGCAACAACCCTAATGGTTATAAATAAGCAAAGTAACTTAATTATACATGTTCAAAAAGCCTGACGATAAAATGAGTGAAATTAAACGTTTGTTAGCAAGTTAAGCTAAAGAATAGAAAGTTGAGTTGAAGATTACTTTGTTAAGTCGATATTTATAAAATATTTTTCTAAATCAAAAAAGTCCCTATGCGGGACTTTTTATTAATTACCTTTGGCCTACAGTTGCTTTGTTTACTACCTGTACTTGAGAGGAAATTGCTCGCTCAATAACTTGGTTATAAACTCGCTTTTTCTCACTAGAGCTAGAATTTAGCACAAAGTCTGAAAGTTTCGAGTTTTGAGCTTGCTTTGGCTTTATTAAATTTGAAAACATAGGCACTCCTAAAGCTCGTTTTTTGAGCTGGACGATGATTCTATCAGGCTCGCTAGATCTTCTCTAGTGAATATTTCATCTAAATGATGCTCAATTGCCTGAACGTTATCATGATAAAAACGTGTTCGACCCTTATTATTCTTAACTAATAAATCTACTTTAATCTGACTTCCAAACTTTAATTTAAGTTCCTTTATAACATTTTGTGATGCAAAAAATTGATCTATAAAAGTATTTGGCAAAATTCTACGCCCTTCTAACTTCTCTCTGGCTTCAACAAATTCCCATGCATATTCTGGTTTTTGGTATACAAACAAAATAAGCACTTTTCGGCCTTTACGAATAGAACGCTCAATATTTTTTTCAGCAACATCATAACTTGCCAAGGTACCATCTAACAAAAATGACTGTTTGTTTTTAAAAGCATGATCAAGTGTTCTCTCAACAATAAGAGATACAGCACGATGAAATAAATAAGAGTTATCACCTGTGTAAGCAGGTATTAGTTCTCTAAACTCATCTGGATCAAGTCTGAGTACATTATCAGCACCAATTTCTTCTAGAAAAGCTTTTGAAGTTTCAGTTTTTCCAGCACCAGGCGAACCTGCCATAAAAACAGAAACTGGTCTTGTATCGGGAGGAAACTGACTTTTGTCTGTTAACTCGCGAGCTATACGAGTCCTATTACTTTTAGCGTAGGTAATTGCCTGCCGCTCTAGTTCTTCTGGTGTCATATAAAGCCTTATGATTCTCTTTTCATTATGTCACTTAAGTGCCTATTAGCAAGTGATTAAGGCTGAGATCCCATAAGCTTTAACGATTGCCAGAGTATCAGAGCGTAAAGCTGATAGCCGCCCAGCGCTAGACAGTAAATGGCTTGGTCGAGAAGGTCGTATTTACACAGTGAAAGGCAAAGGTGCCTTAATCCGTAATGTACTAATACCTAACGCACTGGCTACACAGCTAGAACAAAGGCGCTTAGCGCAGCCTATAACGGTTCGTGATAGGGAAATTAACTATTTACAACGTTATGATATTGGTGGTGGTCATAAATGGTCATGCTCATTCTCAAAAGCATCTAGCCGCACACTCTTCTTTTCAAATGGCGGTCATGGCCTCAGGCATAGCTACGCACAAGAGAGAATGGCTGAGCTAAGGAGTTTCGGTTTAAGTAGGGCTATAGCTCTCGAAACTGTATCACAAGAGCTAGGGCACTTCAGGGCTCAAATTACTGAGGTTTATTTAAGGTAAACCATATTTACGTTGCTGCAAATTAGAGTTAATAGCTATTATGTGCCAGCGGTCGGCAGTTTCATGCACTATACACATTTCAAAACCTGATCCTTACTAAATGATTAGTCTACTCTTGGCATATAAACTACCTATTTACTATTTTTATCTTACCAACAATCTCATCATCTGTAATTGTATGCTTTATACCTTTATATGGACTTTCTTCCGCCAGTTCCCAAATGAAACTTGAAAAATTACCCATAACAGCTTTTGAGTAAGTTAAAATATCAACTGACTGTTTTTCATCGTTTGATTTACCAAAAAACTCCTTTAATTTTTGATCAAATCGCTCAAATGATTCTAGTGTATTTCTTTCCAGCTTTATTTCTTCAGGGTTTAATGGAATCGGCGCAACAATTTTAGGTAGTAATTTGCCATCATTCAGTTCTAAACTTTCAACACGAATCCAAAAGTAACCACCAGCCATAGACATTGGGCATGCATGTGTAACCAGATCTCTATACGATCCTAATATATTTAGCCATCCGTTTTTGCCACAAGCACTTTTAAAGTTTTTTCTGAATGCAGTAGGCTGACTTTTATCTTTGAAATATTTTTTGAAAATACGTGATGTCATGTTCATATGTTTTACTCCCGACTTTTCTTCATCAGATAGTATGAAGTGAAAAATAAACTCGGATAAATAATCTCTCAAAGTGCATGCATCAAATAAAAAGTGTTGAAAGGAGTTATAAATATCTTTTGAAAACCTATCTTCAAACTTACTCCCAATTTCAATTTTTTCTTGTATACATCGTCCCATTAGCTGATCTCTATACCTGCGAGACAAAACTTTAAAAGACTCATTTAATGTACTGATTTGGTGCGATATTCGTTTAGCTATATCCCACAAGAACGCATTTTTTAATTTATATCCTTGATTTGATATATGTGACCAATGCCAAATAGCTTCGATATGTGACCATGACTTAGATTTGTAAGCTGTATGAACTCTCCACTCAGATGGAGCACTGCCATCAATTTGAGATATATCAGTATAAAACTCTGTACCAACTAGCTCATTTAACCCTAATTGATCTAAGCCTACGTATAATTGCTGATATGTTGGAATCGTTATTATTGCAGTCTTGTCATCTGTAGTGCTTGGGTAAATTTTAACTTTATTAGATGATGGCAAGTTAATTGCGTGAATACCACCTAAGAAATGTACATCCCTCCATGCTATAGGCCAATAACTCAATTTTTTCTCCTTCTTTTTATACTAATTTATAGTAGTGCCCGAATTAGATCTTATACGGCTTTAACATACTGTTTAGATAAAGTTTTGTCTCTATTAATTAGGAAAAGTAGGAGATATCTTCTTTCCCTAATTACGTACATAAATGAATCTGACTGACATTTTGCATATTAATAAAGTCTATATCTCGCTCAAAGCAATCTGCTTTGATACAGGAGAAACCTGTCAACTAGCACTGTCGGATTAAATATGAGCTACTACACATTAACTCATCTTCGAGGTCTTTCACATTGTAGTGATTTTGTTTATATCAAGAGCCTCAGATAGTGATATGGTACAACCACCTTTACACCGACAGTCAGCTAACGGAATTTCCGGAACTTCGCTTAGACTATAATTCCCAACTCTATGCTTTTCACATGCAGAGCAAAAATCCCCTTCGAACCGCATAGTTTTCATGATATACGGCATACCAAGTTCTTGAGACTTTAATTTAGCATCAAATATACGAAACTTGTTTTGTGCAAAGAATAACATCATGCGACATACGCCATCAGGGTCCAAGTGAGTTCCATTGCTAGCTAATTTCTTTCTTAATTCATTATCCAACTTTAACCCCCAAAGAAACATACTAATTGCTCCTTGACGCACTAGAGGCTTTAAATCAGGCTGTATCTCAGAAAGAATGAGTGGCCAATCATCAAGAATATTATTAATTATAAAAACCTCTCTTGAACCACCAAAATTAGACCAGTCAACTCCTAAGCCTGATGGAAATGGTAAACTCAGTTGATGTTTCCTAACTGGCTCAAAAGCATCTTCAAAGTTTCTATTTAGAGCTGCATTTACTGATACCTCAATTGCAGCAAACATTTCATTTTTGATGATTTTTTCTTTAGCTTCAATTTGTTTCGCTCCCTCACAGGAACAAACCAAAAAATCATGTTCTAATGAATTACCATTAAAATAATTTGGTGCTGCTTCCAAAATCCTACGAACTAAAACAGGTTTTGTACCAGAAGTTGGCAGGTTAAGGTTTTGAGAAATACTTTTTAACTTTGGAGCAGAATAAGTCGCTGTGACAACTTCCTGAGTATTAGCTGACTGTAAAACCCCCTCTTTTTCAAATTTATTTAAAGCGAGCTCTGCATCACATCCTAAGTAACTAGTCCAATCTCTCATTCTCAACACTTTCGATAAGCTTTTAGGTTTTAAAAAGCTCTTTAGAAAGTAGTATTCGTTAGTATCCATCATTCGCTTCCTATTGCTTAGAACGATGAATATTATAGCATTTACTTGATGGAAAAATGATTTACCTGAATGTTGACCACTATCAAGCAAAACAATGTCCAATCATATAGCAACAAGCTTTCCCGCTTAGAAGTGAAGCTCAGTAAAAGGTAAGGGATTAATCATATCAAGCATATAGAGATGTTTTCCGCTATACTAAAAGTAGCACAGAGGTAGCACAGGGTAATTTCTGTTAGTAGGTGTTTACTTGGGAAGCTTGTAAAAATGGTGGCCCCTCCCAGACTTGAACTGGGGACCTAACGATTATGAGTCGTGTGCTCTAACCAACTGAGCTAAGGGGCCATTGTATTAGCCGAAGCTAATTTTTTGTGATGCGTTTAGGATGTTAAGTCTCTAAAGCGGGTTGCAGTATAAAAACTTTTTTTAACCTTGTCACTAGCAAAACTCTTTATTTTAACAATCAGTAAACTAACTGCTCAAATAGTAAACTTTTCGGTTTTTCAGTTACCTTAAAGCATGCTACTTAGTTTGTAGCCTCCGACATTGTTCTAGATCAAATAGCAAAATGCCTAAACTCGCTAAAATGGCCTCTTAATCAATTGCGGAGTGCTGACTGTGATAAATTTACCTAGCTGGGATCAATCTCTGATCAACAAGTACAATATTTCTGGACCACGATATACCTCTTACCCGACGGCATTGTCTCTTGTTGATGGTTACAACCAACAAAGTATGATTGACGCGATTACGGCATCTAAAAGCCGCTCTTTGTCGCTGTATATCCATATCCCTTTTTGCAGCCAGCTTTGTTATTACTGTGGCTGTAATAAGGTTATTACACGTCACCAATCAAAAGCGGATATCTATTTAGATAACTTGGCAATTGAAATTGCTGAACAAGCCACCTTATTTGCTGATTACCATGTTGAACAACTTCATTTAGGCGGCGGAACCCCTACCTTTTTATCTGCGCAGCAAATGAGCCGTTTAATGGCTTTAGTTGAACACCATTTTAATTTTGCCGATGACGCTGAGCGCGGTATCGAAATTGATCCACGTTCGCTGGCGGATGGCATGCTTCCGCACTTGCGCCAACTTGGTTTTAATCGCGTATCGTTTGGTATCCAAGATTTTAACGACGAAGTGCAGCTTGCGGTTAATCGCCCGCAGAGTGTGGACTCTGTAAAAGGTTTAATTAGTGAAGCGCGTGAGCTTGGCTTTAAATCAATAAACGCCGACATGATTTATGGCTTACCGCTACAAACGCCTGAGAGCTTTAAAGAAACGATTGATCAACTTATAGCATTGAATCCTGACCGCGTATCGGTATTTAATTACGCACACTTACCAGAACGATTTGCGGCTCAGCGGAAAATTAAGGATGCGGATTTACCTTCTGCGGGCGATAAGCTCACGATGTTTAAAAATACGCTAGAACAAATGTTAGCGGCTGGCTATCAATTTATTGGTATGGACCACTTTGCTCGTAAAGATAATGAACTCGCTATTGCGCAAAATGAGGGCAAATTACATCGCAATTTTCAAGGCTATACCACGCATGGTCAATGTGATTTACTTGGTTTAGGCGTGTCGTCTATTTCGCAGATTGGTAATGCTATTTTACAGAATGAAAAAGAACTGAAGCATTATTACAAAGCAGTTCAAGAAAACGCTGGTAGTGCGTTGTGTAAAGGCATTATGCTCACCGATGATGACATTTTACGTGCCGCGGTTATTAAGCAGTTAATTTGTCAGTTTGAACTTGATATGCCGACTGTTGAACAGCAATTTAATATCGACTTTAACGAGTATTTTAGTGATGCATTACGTGCACTTGCCCCCCTACTTGCTGATGGCTTAATAAAAGTAAGCGACAATAAAATTACGGTTACAGCGAGAGGCAATTTGTTTATTCGTATTATTTGTATGTGCTTTGATGCGCACTTACAACAACAAATCAAACAAACACGTTTTTCGCGGGTTATTTGATATATCAATCATGCTCATACAAAAAAGCAGAGCTTTGAAGGCTCTGCTTTTTTATGTTGAAAGCTAGTTAAATACGACGTTTTCACTGCCTGGCGCGGCTTTAAACTCGTCTATTAACTTAACACAGTCCGCTTTAATTTCATCGCTGTGTTGCTCTTCAGCACGCCAACGCGTGGAATCCATCTTGAAGACCTCTTTTTTTGAGTACTTCTTACGTGCATCATGCGTTGGCATGTCTTTTACGACATTGTACATTTTATAAATGCCAGGGTAGCGTTCGCGTAAATCAAACTCTTCTGCGAAGCTGTATTGAGAAATAAGAACCCAAATACGTAAGCAACCTTCTGAAAATTCACACTGCTCTTCATTCATTGCACGCGCAATTAAATGAATGCTGTCCGCTAACTTAGCATTTCGAGTCGCTTTTGACGCGGCAAGCTTTTGCTCATGCTCAGCTTGTTTTTTTGCGATAAGCTTATTTTGAGCATTTACCTTGTATAGTAATTGCCCTGCATAAAAAGCCAGTCCTGCGATAATTGCCGCCCCAATAACAATGGCAATAATCAAGGTTGTGCTCATCTATCATCCTCATCTTCGTCATCGTACCATTCATTTGCTAAGTCATCAGATAGGTACTTATCGAAATCAGAGCCGCCTTCAACATCAAAGTCATCTTCAAAGTCGTCTTCGTAGTCATCATCTTCGTCTTCGATTCCTAGCAGCTCACACAATGCTTGGTGACGAGCGATACGGCTATTGAAGTACTTCGCATCTTTGCCAGTCAATAACTCGCCACGCTCATGGCGTTCAACCAACTTTAATAAACGCTCATCATTTTCTAACGCTTCAAGCTCTTGCTCTGGTGTTAGCTCTGGCTCTGACACTTTTTTCAATTCAACCATTGGTTGTAAATTACGTTTCATTTCGACTTTAGGATCAGCCTTGACCGCCACTAATGAAACCGGTTTTTTACTACCAACACGCTTATCTTGCGATTGATTGTTTGTAGCAGCTTTATCACCCTTTTGAGCATCTGGCGCATTACGTGAACCAGGCTTAGCCCCTTTGGTTTTCTTAACTCGCTGCTCTTTTAGTGCGCGCATCTCTCTAAGCTTTTCCTTACTTAGACGTACTGGACCATTTGATGGAATTTTACGCGACTTTTTCTTTCTACTCATATATTGATCATCTCACTTAAGAGGTTGTGCACAACACCTTAATGGCATTGTAATGCTGGCATAACCAGAAGAATTCGGTGTGCGGATGAGGTTGGTCAACTTGACGAACTGCGCACTTTTCATACTTATAGTACAAACGGTGGCTATTGTAACAGGACAAATAAAAAGGCGGTAGAGAAAACATCTCTACCGCCTACTAATCTGAGCGCCAATTAACTGGACACTTCTCCCTTCGACTTTTTAGTCTTTATTATTTTTATTATTATTGTTTTTCCATTTTGTTGTTATTTTTACCTTCCATGTAGCATTCCATTTTGTTTTTATTATTAAACTTCCATGAGCTTTTATTATTCTCGGTCAATCCTGACACTTTTTTGTTATTTCCTTTAGGACACTAATCAGTGTCTTCCCCTAAAGATTTGCCGCAGTCACTTTCCTTATTACATTGTCCATGTTGTTTTGCTGTCTCAGCGACAGTGGTTAATTTACCCATTAATAATTTTGTTACAACTAATTTATATAATTTTTCTTACAACGAAGAGTTTGTAACAATACCATCTTAAATAATAACAAAGACTTACACAAAATTAAGAAATAAAAATAAGACTTAGCTTACAGTTGGATATGGTCAATGTCTCACAAGAAAGTAGGAAATTACGGCATGCTGCAAATGTAAAAAAAGCAGCTTGCGCTGCTTTTTTGTAAACTGTCTAAATTATAATGCTAGTAATTTAAGCTAGCAATCAGACTTTAGTGTAAGCCACCTAAGTATTTTGAAAGTACTTCGATGTCTTTGTCTGTTAGCTTTTTAGCAATGTCTTGCATCATGCCATTTAAGTCGTTATTGCGCGTACCATCACGGAACTTTTCAAGTTGCGACTTAATGTATTCAGGATGCTGAAACGAAACTTTAGGGAATTTAGCAAGCGATGTGCCGTTACCACGCGGACCGTGACACGCTGCACAAGCTGGGATTCCACGCTCTGCATTACCGGCTTTATAAAGCTGTTGACCAACTTCAACAACATCTTTAGGTGTTACACCCTCAGACATGTTTAATGAAGAGAAGTAAGCTGCTAGGTCTTTCATATCTTGATCGCTAAGCGGCATAGCCATACCACTCATTACAGGGTCCATACGGCCCTCTTTGCCACCCGATGTCATACCTAGTTTAAACTCTTGTAGTTGTTTATAGATATAATCTGCGTGTTGACCTGCAATCTTAGGGTAGATATTAACCGGCGCATTACCGTCTGGGCCGTGACAGGCCGCACACGTTGCCGATTTTTCTTTACCTGCGTTTACATCGCCATCAAATGCTGTTGCGTTGCTTGCTGACAACGCACCAAGCAATATAGTTAAAGATAGTGCTATTTTTTTCATGGTGAATTCTCTGTTTCCGACCCTGTATCATCTACAATATGGATGTTGTGATTTCTATATTCTACACGATAATAAATTCTCTGGCACGTTTTCTGCCCACATTAAGCTTATAATTTATAGGGATTTGACTTAGATTAAGTTTCTACCTAGCAATTTTCCTTGTTCAAAGCCAAGTTAGCACGCTTAAATACGCTTTTGAATGCTGCTTTAATAGTATAAAATACGTGCCTTGAGTGGTTTTCGACCACTGACTGTTATTATTTATAAAAGATTAGGAGAGCCTGTGCTCAAATCTCGTATCAAATACAATACTGCGTCCTTTGTTACCAGCGCACCTGATATCTCTCGTTTACCTGCTGATACGGGGATTGAAGTCGCGTTCGCCGGTCGTTCAAACGCCGGTAAATCAAGTGCTCTTAACACCTTAACAGACCAAAAGTTAGCACGTACCTCAAAAACACCTGGTCGTACGCAACTTATAAACACCTTTGAGCTCGATGCCGACAAGCGCCTAATCGATTTACCGGGATACGGTTTTGCGAAAGTCCCCATTGAAATGAAAAAGAAATGGCAAAAATCATTAGGTGAATATTTACAAAAACGCCAAAGCCTTAAAGGCATTGTTGTGTTAATGGATATTCGTCACCCACTTAAAGATTTAGACCGCGACTTAATCGACTGGGCGGTCGGGAGTGAAATTCCGGTTCTTGCGTTACTCACTAAAGCCGACAAACTAAAGCAAGGTGCACGCAAAGCGCAAGTTTTACAAGTTCGTCGTGAACTAAGCAGCTTAGAGGGCGATATTACAGTTCATGCCTTTTCATCATTGAAAGGGACAGGCTTACCTGAAGTTGCTAAAAAGCTAGACGAATGGTTCTTAGGGCCTATTGAAATGCAAGAAGCAGAGTCTGAATCAGAATCGGATCAACAACCAGACGCTTAAGTTATTAAGCCAAGTAGTAGTGCTTGGACAATGACTCAATGAAATAGCCATCCTCATCAGAGCTGGCTATTTCAGCCCACTGATAATACACATTCCTCGATACTCTGGCAGCCAGTCCATGCGGCAATTTAAGGTATGGTACCGTCACGTTTTCAAATTCACGCAGTTGCAGTGGCTGACACGCAGTGACTAACCAAGTGCGCTGTAAATTATCAATACAACACAACGCGTTTCCTTGCTCTGTTTCTTCAAAGCGCCAATCTACGATAATAAAAGGCACATCGGCCACGGTGATAGCCATTTTCTCGACAGGCGTTTTTAGATAATAGCTGTCTGCTTCTTTGCAAAGAACAGAGGCAAACAGCTTAACCATCGCTTCTCGTTTTATTTCACTGCCCGCGAAGAACCACACGCCATGCACATCAATGCTAATTGGCAACTGACCACAATGGGTTGGTTGCCACTTATCAAATGGTTTGTCTGGCTGTGCAAGTGCGGTTTCTAGCTCAGCAAGTGACTGCATTACTTTTCTTTATCAAGAGTCAGTGAAAATGTAACCGGAACGGCAGTAGCAATTGACGGTAAACCAGCCAGTTTTTGTAATTCAGCAATACCTTCAGTCACTTTAAAATCAGCAGCATTAATAATCACGGGCGTAAACGATGACACAGTTACATCACCCGTTGGCGACATATTAGCAAGTACATCAAGTGTTAGTTCTTTCTTATTACCATGAAAATCTAGTTCAGCTTTAAGACCTTTTAATACATGCTGCCCAGGCACGAGCTTTGATAAAGCTTGGCTTAAATCAGCTGTTAATACGGCATTAGGAAACTGGGCTGTTTCAAACAGGAGCTTAGTCATGCGCTCGTTACGGATGGGGATCAGCGTTTCAACAGACGTCAGGTCGATCATTAACTTAAATTGACCTTGCTCGTTTAAGGTTCCTGATACGTTTTTAAAATGATGAGCTTCAGCGATTGCGTTTTTCTTTATTGAAACAAAGCTTACATTGCTTTGTTCATTATTAACTTGCCAATTAGCACTCGCCAATGGGGCAACAAATAAACTTGATAATGATAAGGCTGTAATAGCCAAAGATTTAAACATAACGCATTCCTTCGAAAGTAATTAAGAATCACTTTGATGGTATCACCTGCGCTAATTTGTGCAATGAATTGTATGATAAGAACAAGAAAAAACGGCTCACTCAATAAAGAGTGAGCCGGTATAGCAAACTGGGGAGAAGCTATCAATACGTTGCATCTTTTCAGATGCATCATCAACAGGATGTCCTACAGGATGAGGACGGCGCGGACTTTAGCAAATACCCACCTAAAAATAAATTAAATATGCAGCAAAAGACCATTAATTGATAAACATATAACGAAACTCTAAAACTGTCTTTTCTTGTTAACCTTAAGTTTACAAAAAAAGTGATCGTTCAACTGGCATAAGAGGTCATTTTTAATGGATCACACGCTCACTTTGTATGATCAAAATAACTGTGTGGTGAAGATTCAAAGTGCTCGTTTTACGTTTTGGCGGGTTAAAACATGGGCAGTATTAATGTGCAGGTTATCCTCATTGCCGAATACCCAGCATTAAGCAAGATATTCGGCATAAAATCAGCAAAACTAGTGAGCTTGCTGCCAGTTATCCCCACTGTCTGCTTCAACAATAAGGGGGACATCAAGGGTCGCAGCTTCTGACATCAGCTTACAGATTTCAGCTTTGAACTCATCAACACACTCTTCTTTAATTTCAAACACTAATTCATCGTGTACTTGCATAAGTAGCTTCACTGCGCCTTCGGCTTGGGCATTTACCCACTGATGCACTTTAAGCATTGCTTTTTTAATAATATCGGCGGCAGTACCTTGCATTGGCGCGTTAATAGCAGCACGTTCTGCCGCTTTACGTCGTGCGCCATTACGCGCATTGATCTCTGGTAAATGTAAGCGTCGACCAAAAATGGTTTCTACATACCCTTTATCCGCCGCTTTTTGACGCGTCGTTTCCATGTATTCAAGTACACCTGGGAAACGCTCAAAGTACTTATCAATATAGTGCTGTGCTTCGTGGCGAGGCACATCTAATTGACGAGATAAACCAAATGCCGACATACCGTAAATTAAACCAAAATTGACAGCTTTCGCTTTACGACGCATATCGCTGGTGACGTCCTCAAGACTAACACCAAAGACCTCTGCCGCTGTTGCACTGTGTACGTCTAAGCCATTGGCAAAGGCGGTCAGTAAGCCTTTATCTTGCGATAAATGCGCCATAATACGTAATTCAATTTGGCTGTAATCGGCAGCCACAATTTTATGGCCCGCAGCCGCAATAAATGCTTCACGGATACGACGCCCTTCTTCCGAGCGGATCGGAATATTTTGTAAATTAGGATCTGTTGAACTTAAACGCCCTGTTGCCGTTACCGCTTGATGATACGAGGTATGTACGCGTTTGGTACGCTCATTCACCATTAATGGCAGCTTATCTGTGTAAGTTGATTTCAACTTTGATAAACCACGATGCTCAATGATTACTTTAGGTAAAGGATAATCATGCGCCAGCTCTTGCAATACTTCTTCTGCTGTAGATGGCGCCCCTTTTGGCGTTTTTTTAATTACTGGCAGTTCAAGCTTCTCAAATAAAATTGCTTGTAGTTGTTTAGGTGAGCCTAAGTTAAACTTTTCACCCGCCATGTCATATGCTTCTTGTTCAAGCTCGAGTAAACGTTCACCCAATCGCTGGCTATGGGCAGCTAACATGGTACTGTCAATCGCGACACCAGTACGCTCAATATCTGAAAGTACAGAGACAAGCGGTAACTCAATCTCTTCAAATACTGATTTAAGTTGGCTATCAGCTTCAATCTTCGGCCACAACACCTCGTGTAAGCGTAATGTAATATCAGCGTCTTCAGCAGCATATGGCGCTGCTTTTTCAAGTTCAATTTGATTAAAAGTCAGCTGCTTTTTGCCTTTTCCAGCAATCTCTTCAAAACTGATATTTTTATGCCCTAGGTATTTAAGTGCTAACGAGTCCATATCATGACGACTGCCCACACTATTAAATACATACGACTCCAACATCGTGTCGTATTTTATACCGTTTAATTCAAACCCAGCATTAGCCAGTACACTTTTATCGTATTTTAGGTTTTGCCCCACTTTCGCTTTGCGCTCGTCGGCTAAAATTGGGCCAATTTTTGCCATTACCGTGTCGAGTGTTAATTGTTCTGGCGCATCGGGATAATCGTGAGCAACCGGAATATACGCCGCTTCGCCGGCCTTAACCGCAAAGCTCATACCAACTAATTGTGCCTGCATGTAATCAAGGCTGGTTGTTTCGGTATCAAAGGCAAATAACTCAGCCTCATTTAACTGCTTAACTAGCGTATCAAGTTGTTGCTCAGTAAGAATGGTTTCGTAATGAGCATCACTCACTTGTGGCAATTCATTTTCTTCGGTTGGTACATCTAAATGTGTATCTGCGTCTTTCGGGTTATCGAGTAATTCAGCTAACCAGCGACGGAACTCGCACTCACCGTATAAAGCAATTAACTCATCTCGATTAGGCTCTTGTAACTTGAAGCTTTCTAGGTCAGATTCAACCTCTACATCACATTTTATCGTTGCCAGTTCGTAACTCAGTGGTAAATGATCAAGCGCAGCTGCCAGCTTTTCGCCTATTTTGCCTTTGATCTCACCGGCATGATCGATTACGCCTTGTAACGAGCCATACTTTTGTAACCATTTCACCGCAGTTTTAGGGCCGCAACCATCAACGCCAGGAATGTTATCAACCTTGTCGCCCATCAGCGCTAAGTAGTCGATGATCAATTCAGGGCCTACACCAAACTTTTCAACCACCGTGTCAGGGTCTGAAATACTATCGGTCATGGTGTTAATAAGTGTGACGTGCTCATTCACAAGCTGCGCCATATCTTTATCACCTGTAGAGATCAACACATGGCGTTGTTGCTCAGAAGCAATGCGTGCAAATGTACCAATAACATCGTCAGCCTCGACCCCTTCAATACTAATAAGCGGAAAACCCATCGCCTTAATAATATTATGAAGTGGTGCTATTTGTGTGCGTAAGTCATCCGGCATAGGTGGACGATTCGCTTTATATTCACTGTACATATCATTTCTAAAGGTTTTACCTTTGGCATCAAACACCACCACCATATGCGACGGATCATATTGTCTGATTAGACTCTTAAGCATATTAACGACGCCATAAATAGCCCCTGTAGCCTCTCCTTTCGAGTTTGTTAGGTGAGGAGGTGAATGATATGCGCGGAATAAATAGGAAGAACCATCAACAAGAATAAGTGGATTTTCAGGGATCTGAGCCATGGTGAAATTGGATCCTAAATGAATAACAATAAATTGATTGTAAGCATGCCATAAGGCTATGAAGAAAACGACTGTGAATTATTGAGCAGTAACACATTCATAAATAGCAAGCTGTGGATAACTTTGTAGATAAAACCCACGAGCAATTCTCCCAAAATGTAAAAACATTTAGGAATTTTCTGTAAGCACATGTTTTGATTTAAAAAAGATAATACGAGGTTCTTTTTTTATTATTTTTATCCGATGTGGAAAACGGTTTTAGCTACTCATGTCCATTGCTTGCTTAACGATGAATAAATATCCCTTTTCATAACCGGAGGAGTATTCTAGCACAATGGATCAAAGATCATAGCGATCCTTTATACTTTTTTGTACGTTTGTATTTTATAAAAAGGCATAAACAGCAATTTACCAAGCGTCTCGAGCAGTCGACCCAGAAAACTTTTTTATTTTGTCGACTGACACGCATAATTGATACACTAACCAAAGTTGCATTAAGGAGGAATATCTAATGAAAAAAGTGGCTGTAATTTTAGCGGGTTGCGGTGTTTACGATGGCGCAGAAATCAATGAAGCAGTATTAACTTTGCTACACATAGCCAAAGCAGGTGCACGCTATCAATGTTTTGCTCCTGACATTGAGCAACTGCATACCATTAACCACTTAACCGGTGAAGAGATGACGCCAAATCGTAATGTTTTAGTGGAAGCAGCACGTATTGCGCGTGGCGAAATAAAAGCTATCACAGAACTAAACGTGAATGAATTTGACGCACTCATCATACCCGGCGGCTTTGGTGCGGCAAAAAACTTATCTGACTTTGCTGTAAAAGGCGCAGATGCTCAAGTACAAGATGATGTACTCCATGCGTGTACTGCGTTTGTTAAAGCAAATAAAGCAGCGGGATATATGTGTATTGCACCTGCCATGCTGCCACTTATTTATGGCCAAGGCGTAAAAACAACCATTGGTAACGACCAAGATACCGCAGCGGCTATTCAACAACTAGGCGGCGCTCACCAGTGCTGTGCCGTTGACGACATTGTTGTAGATGAACAACATAAAGTGGTTACAACCCCTGCATATATGCTTGCGCAAAGCATTTTAGAGGCTGATGCTGGGATTGAAAAATTAGTCAGTAAAGTATTAGAACTGGCATAATAACACTGTAGCGATTCAGCACATAAAGCTGATTTTTATTGCGCTGGAGCAAAAAATGGCTTTTTTTATCAAGAAAAAGCCTTTCAGATCATTTTATAAATTGTGGCTTAGCGTTATAATCGTTCTAATTTCCGTCAGATATCGTGATTGATCACGTTCAAATCGAAGTGAGCAAGGCAAAATGAAAAAACTATCAGCTGCATTATTACTGCTAGCAACAACGGCATACGCACAAGCGTATGACAACTCTTTGACTGAAGACGCAATTAAGAAGCGTCTAGCGCCAATTGGTTCTGTATATCTAGAAGGTGATAAAGCTGCTGCGGCTGCTGAACCTACTGGTCCTCGTTCTGGCGAGCAGGTGTATCAAGCATCATGTTTCGCTTGTCACGGTACTGGCGCATTAGGCGCACCTAAATCAGCTGATGATTGGGCTCCTCGTATCGCTAAAGGCAAAGACACTTTACTTAATCACGCCTTAAATGGTTTCAATGCAATGCCTCCTAAAGGTACGTGTATGGACTGTTCTGATGAAGAAATCAGTGCTGCTATCGACTTTATGACAAGCAAATAACAGTTATAAACACATAATACGAAGGGCTTAATTTATTAGGCCCTTTTTTTATGCCTGAAACACACACGAAAATAATAATTTAGTACTAGTAACATTGTCTATATAACCCCTTAATTAGCCTATCTGCTACTTGACGATCTACGAAAAAAGTGGAACTATAAAGAACAATATTTAAACAATAATAAAAACTGGTTCTAAATCATTGGAAGATTCAGCAACACACATTGATAAGCTAGTCCGTAGAAATGCTCGCTTAAAATCGCTTATACAAAAATATAAGCAATCTCATCACTTGCAACATGCTCTATTACAGTTATCAGAGCAAGCAAGCACTGTTGCCGAATTAACCCTTCTTTACCCCGCTATTCACGATATATTGCAAAGCTTTATCCCAAGTAAAAGCTTTTACGTTGTGCTGCACAACCCTGTGAACGATCTTTTAGAACTGTCGTATTTTGCAGACGAAAAAGATGGGCTTTCTGTTCCCTTAAAATACGATCAACACTTCAAAGAGGGGTTAACTGGTCATGTATTCAAACATGGTAAAACCAGCTACTTTACTAAAGAACAAACCCAACAAGCTGTTGAAAAGGGTCAATTTAAAGCTTTAGGGACCCCCGCAGAGCACTGGGTTGGCGTACCGGTCTATCGTGATAAAACCATCATTGGCGTGATGGTGGCGCAGAGCTACGATAAAGCGCAAAGCTATTCTGAGCAGCAAATTGAACTGTTAGAAGTGATGTCACTTTACCTTGCAACTGCTATAGAACGCGTTAAAAAGCGCGAACTTCTTGAGTCCGAAGTCAAAATTCGCACCCGCGCACTGACGCAAAGTAACCAGGCACTCAATGAAGAAATATTACACCGAAAAAAAGCATTAGAACGACAGCAAATACTGTTTAAGATCTCTGAGCTTGCAACACTGAGTGAAAATCTAGAAGACGTATATCAGCATGTACACAAAATAATAAAAACCATTACGTACGCAGATAACTTATATATTGCGCTGTATGACCAACAATCTCACTGGCTAAGCTTTCCTTACTGCGTTGATGAATACAGCGATAATGCCGAACCTCGGCCATTTGCTAAAGGCTACAGTGAGTTGGTACTGAGTACCGAAAAATGCCAAGTGATTGATGCAAAGCGCGCGAAAAGCCTCATAAAACTGGGTGTCATAGAAAGGCCTAGAGATATTCCGCCCGAAGAATCTGCCACCAGCTGGTTAGGAGCGCCACTAAAGACATCACAAGGGGTAATTGGCTTAATTGTTTGCCAAGCATATAACAATAAACATGAATTTAGCCAAGATGATTGTGAACTCATCACCTTCGTTTCACACCAAATCGCCAATGTAATCCAAGCCCATTTAGCTAACCAAGAACTTAAGCAAAGCCACCAAAAGCTTGAACATCGCGTTGCTGAAAAGACCAAAGAATTGCGCCAAGCCAATATGCACTTACAAATGCAAATGGAAGAGCGTAAAAAAATTGAACAACAGTTATATCACGATGCACATCATGACTCGCTCACCAGCTTACCGAATCGAAGCTTGTTCTTAACACAGCTTGAAAAAACGCTGCAGCATTATCAACGCTATCCAGAGCAACAATTTGCAGTGCTGTTTATCGACTTAGATAAATTTAAAGATATTAACGATCAATTAGGTCACCAAGCTGGGGATCAGTTTTTAATTAGTGTCGCAGAATCATTTTCTCACTGTATTCGAGAACATGATTTACTTGCACGATTAGGCGGCGATGAGTTTGTTGTTTTGCTCACGCATTTAACAGAGCCGCAGCAAGCAGAAGATGTTGCAAAACGCATTATTGAAATCATGAAGAAACCTTTCTGCATGAAAGGTCAATGTATTCAAAGCGGTGCAAGTATAGGGATTACCTACTCAAAAACGAGTTACAAGCACACCGATGAGATTATTCGTGATGCTGATGCGGCCATGTATTATGCTAAAAACGCAGGGCGCAACCGCTTTGAGTGTTTTCATCCTTTACTCAATGCGACGACCTCACAGCATGAAGCTGAAAATATGCATCACCTTGATGATTTACCAATGCATTTTAGAAGCTCAGAAATCATTACGCTTGACGAGTCAGCACATGCTGAGTCGCTATTAGAGGCGTTTGGAGAACACCCTGTACTTGGCAGTACCAGCTTTGAAGTACTCAAGAAGTTTGCCACTGATCGTATTCAGCATTTCGAAGTTGAGCTGAGTTTACTCAAACAAGCTTTTTCATTAGCCGCCCAAACAAAGTTACAAAAGGTGTTATTTCCATGCTCAGGATTAGTGCTTGAACGCATCAACTTTAAAGCGCTATGTCACCTTCTCAAAGCGCATGATGCTAAAAAGATATGTTTATTATTTAATGAACAAGAAATTCGTTATGCATCGGCTGTACAAATAGAAAACCTAAAAAGTCTTGTGGCACAAGGATTCTCGATAGGTTTGAATGAGTTTGCAAAAGATCGCTGTGAATTGAACTTACTGACCGAATTTAAGTTCGATTACTTATTATTAAGCTCAACTTTCAGTAAGCGTGTGCTACAACAAGAAAACTATCATTTACAGCTTCAAGGTGTACTGGCTATTACCCATATTCAAAACATTCAAGTCATAGCCAAAGGCCCATCGATTTTTAATTACCGTACCCTGTTAGATAAACACGGCTTATCGCTGTTTATTGGCAAACAGCATGCACTTGCGCCCTTCAATAAAGAGACGACAAGCACACACTCGACAATACCGCTTGATTTAAATATTTAAACATGTGCATTGAGCATAACGGCGTTACTTTTTAAGCATGGCACGCAAGTTAGCAACACGTGCTTGACCTTTTTCCATTCGCTCTGCTTGAGAAGAAGGCGGTTTCTTTGCTTCAAAGGCCAAATCATCCTGTGGTAACTCCTGCACAAAACGACTCAGCTCTGTATCCGATGTTTCACCAAACTGACGGCGCAGCTTAGCGTATGTCATAACCAACTCTTGCTGGGCTCGTGTGATACCTACGTAAGCAAGACGACGTTCTTCTTCAACGTTATCTTCGTCGATGCTCACTTGATGAGGTAATAACCCTTCTTCCATTCCCACCATAAATACATACGGGTATTCCAAGCCTTTTGAAGCATGCAAAGTCAGGAGCTGTACCGCATCAGATTCATCTTCTTCTTCATTGCGCTCAAGCATATCGCGCAGCGTTAACTTGCTCACCACTTCTGCTAAATTCAACGGGGGGTTATCGGCATCACCGGTCAGCATATCGGTGATCCAACGATATAACTCCGACACATTCTTCATACGCATTTCTGCGGCTTTTGCGCTAGGCGATGACTCGTAAAGATACGCTTCGTAATTAATTTGCCTGACCAGTTCTTTTACCGCTTCGAGCGTGTCACCCCGCACTGCATTATCAGACAGTTCAACCACCCAACGAGCAAACCCTGCTAACGCATTAAAGCCCCGCCCTTTTAAACGATGTGCAAGTTCAGGCTCAAAGCAGGCAGCAAATAAACTAATGTGCTTTTCGTTGGCAAGTGTGCCTAATTTTTCGAGAGTGACGGTACCTATTTCTCGTCGTGGGGTATTCACGATACGTAAAAATGCATTGTCGTCGTCTTGATTAACCAACAAGCGTAAATACGCCATGATATCTTTAATTTCTGAACGTGAGAAAAACGACATTCCGCCACTAATTTTATATGGGATACGGTTACTCATCAGCGCTTTTTCGAATACGCGCGCTTGGTGATTCCCCCGATATAAAATGGCGTAATCTTTATAGCTGGTCCGCTTCATGAACTTATGCGAAATGATCTCTGCAACAACGCGTTCAGATTCATGCTCTTCGTCACGACAGCCAATGACTTTAATCGGTTCACCATAACCTAGTTCACTGAACAGTTTTTTATCAAACTCATGCGGATTATTAGCAATAAGAATATTGGCTGCTTTAAGAATACGCCCTGCACTTCGGTAGTTTTGTTCAAGTTTAATTAAACGCAAACCCGGAAAGTCTTTACTCAATAACACCAGATTTTGTGGTTTAGCACCACGCCACGAATAAATTGATTGGTCATCATCTCCCACCACCGTAAAGCGAGCACGTTCACCCACTAATAACTTAACCAATTGATACTGGCTCGTATTCGTATCTTGATACTCATCCACCAGCAAATAACGAAAACGCTGTTGCCAACGCTCACGTGCTGTCGCATTTTGTCCCAGTAGCAAGGTGGGGATCATGATCAGATCATCAAAATCGAGGGCATTATAAGCTCGTAGTTGATTTTGATAGCGGGCATACAACTGGGCAAACAGTGCTTTTTGTGGCTCACGCGCTTCACGAATCGCCCGTTCGGGTAAAATAAGCTCGTTCTTCCAACTGCCTATCTGCATTTTTAACAGGTTTAATAAGTCTTTGTCTTTTTTTAGTTCGTCTTCTGTAAGCTCGATTAATAATTGATTAGTATCTTGATCATCAAACAATGAGAATCCTGGCTTAAAGCCTAATGTGGTTAATTCTTTTTTGATGATCTCAAGACCTAAGGTATGAAATGTCGAAACCCATAACCCTTTAGACTCTTGCTTACCAAGCGTTTGTGCAACACGCTCGCGCATCTCTTTTGCCGCTTTATTAGTAAAGGTAACGGCTGCTATGTTACGTGCTTGATACTCACACTTTTGCACCAAGTAAGCGATTTTGTTGGTAATTACACGCGTTTTACCTGAGCCTGCGCCAGCTAATACCAAACACGGTCCACTGATATACTTTACCGCTTCATCTTGTTTTGGGTTGAGTTTCATAAGCCCCTAAGAAATTATCCAAAGACAGAACCGGCAATTTTACCGTAATCACTACACTACGCCTAGCCAATAAGGTAAGATTGTTTTTTTACGTGACTCAAGGGACGAAGATGATCAACCCAGCAAAACTTGAAGAAATCGCAAAGCAAATCACTGATAACATGCCACAAGGCGTGAAAAACCTTGCCGACACCATTGAAGGTAAAACGAAGCAAGCTATCCAAAACAAACTTGCTGAGATGGACTTTGTAAGCCGTGATGAGTTTGATATTCAAAGCCAAGTACTTATTCGAACTCGTGAAAAACTCACGGAGCTAGAAGAAAAGGTTGCCTTACTTGAACAGCAACTTGCTAGCAAACAAGACGAACAATAAAAAAGGTGAGCTACTTAGCTCACCTTTTTTCTATCCATTTAAGTCTTAACTTTTCTCTGCAATACGTTCGAAAACACGTTTTACCGCAGTACCGTATGTCTCTGTGGCTTCTTCTGCACAGGTCACCACGGATTCAAGGTCATTTAAATGACCATTTGCTAAACCATACACCCAACCATGAATCGTAAGTTCTTGGCCTTTCGCCCACGCATCTTGCACGATATTCGTACGGCACACGTTACGTACTTGCTCAATTACATTGAGTTCAATCAGGCTGTTTAAACGTTCTTTTTCTGGTAATGCGTTTAACTGTTCGATGTGTTTTTCTTTTACATCACCAACATGACGTAGCCAGTTATCAATTAAGCCAAAGCGTGCTTCATTTAAAACCGCTTGAACACCCCCACAGCCATAGTGTCCAACGACCATAATGTGCTTAACTTTAAGTACTTCAACCGCGTACTGCATGACTGATAAACAGTTATGGTCAGTATGCACAACCACATTTGCAACGTTACGGTGTACAAATAACTCACCCGGTAATAAATCAACTATCTCATTAGCGGGTACACGTGAGTCCGAACAGCCAATCCACAAGTACTCGGGATTTTGTTGCATTGATAGAATTTTAAAAAACTCAGGATCACTTTCACTCGTACGCGCAGCCCAACGTCTATTATTTTCGAATAAATTTTTTAACTTTCTCATTGCGCCTCTTTACGATTTTTAATAATTAGCTTGGATCAAGATATTCCTTGGTGTGAGCTGTTTTTCACAAAACGTACTTACTGATACCTGATAGCCTTGTTGTTGCAAATATAAAGCACGATCGAGCACGAGCCAAACTTCAATTGCTCTTCTGAACACATGTCGGATGAGTTCAATGCGTTCTGTGACCCTTTTACGCTGCTTACCTATCTCTAAAAATGCATTGTAATCAATATCATCTGGTATATGTAGTGACTTTTTATCAGCTGCCCACAAACAAAATGACCTAAATGAATCAGAAAATACCGCTTTATTCACGGAAGGCACACTCACATAGTGCTGAACACCGGTAATTGATTTACGTAATGCATCAAAACCAAGTCGCCACTCGACTTCTGTTTTTCTCACTTTATCAACCCGACTTGGTGCGGTCACGGTTTCTTGCAAGGCCAGCTTTAAATCGCGATGGGTTAGCGTCAATTGACTATGCTGTGCATGCTCACTCATTGCTTGGTAGGCATCGTCGGTAAATAAGTGATAACAACAGGGTGAAAAGCTTATCTGCTGGGTTTTGGCCCGACTTGCCTGCTGCATAAATGTTTGGTGTAAACGACCACATGCATGTAAAGCGACGGCATGTTGCTCTGTTTTAAAAAATGCATCGGTGTTATCCGTTAATACATTCGCTTGTGAAAACTGCATGGCTAATTGTTGCTGCTTAGCACTATGAGCTCCCTGCTCACACAGGTGCTCTTGTAGTTCAATACTGTGTACCGAGGGTGCGCCACTAAATGCCAGCATCCGCCCTAAGTGTCCTTTGCCTGCACACCACTCTAAAACAGGGTGTTGCTGTGAATTTTGGCTGATCGCTGCAACAAAATCTTGTAACTGCTCAAACTTGCGTCCTTTGATGCCATTACTGATCCAAAATGGAAACTCATTCCTTGGCAACTTTGTTGTGGGCAGTTCGCATAAGGCATTAAGTTCATCAACACCGTCTATAGCATCGCAAAAGTATTGATATAAAGCATGCTGGTCGGCATCAAGTTCACTCACTTGGCTGTCATCAATCGCCCATAATAAAGACGTTAATTCAGGCCATGGAATATCATCAAAGTCAAATGCCGTGCATTGCCAGTATTGGCGAGTTGAATAAAGCAGTGTATCTAAAGCAGCAAAGTGCTGGGCAAGTGTCATAACTACAAAAACGACAAAAAATAAAAGTGAGTATAACAGTTTTTAAGAGGTTTAACGCCTTCCATTGCTTATTAGACCAATGTACAAAGGAACACATGCAATGCTCAATATTATCGCTAAAATAAGCATCCAAGATAACTCTATGCCCTCGCTTTGCTGTTGATCATACATAAACCCTGAAAATGCATGATCAAATTCGTCTTGATCGATGTTGTAAAGGTCAGCGATAAGTCGCCATTTAGCCATCGACATGCCCCCCAACTTGCTGCCCGGTGGCTGAATATAGTTAGCGAGTACATCGGCTTCATAAGCAAGTTCCTGCATACTTTTGTGCGGGGCATAATCACGCTGAGTGACATTAATACTCTCATTCATATTATGCAGTGCATAACGCCATCCCTTTAAACTTGCTTGATAAAAACGCTCAACTATATCCGGTTTATTTTTAAGCATAGCCTGCGAGGTATATAAAATATCGCCATACACATTCAGGCCAAATTTTTGTGGACAAATTAATCGGTGCCCAACACCACGCAGTGTTAAAGTATACGGCTCATTAGTTACATACACTTGCACGGCATCAAGTTCGCCAGCTAACCACTGCTCTATTCCGCCTTTTTGGCTTGCAGCCATTAAACTTTGATAATCAAGCCCCGCCCTTTGCAGCATGACTAACAACTCTGCGTTTTCAAGTGAGCTAATTTTACTGAGTTTTTTACCCGCAAAATCACGCGGCTGGAAAATATCAGAGTTATTTTTAACCATCCAACAATAGGGGGAGAACTGCAGCATAGCCGCTAAGGCAACCACGGGGGCACCTTGCACACGTTGTTGCAAAATACCAGAATGCGTAATAGCAAAGTCGGCTTGACCATTTAACACCTGATCAAACGTGTTAGGGTTGTTAGGATCTGCGGGTAAAATAGTGACATCAAGTCCAGCGTCTTTATAAAAGCCTTTTTTTGCTGCCATGTAATAGCCAGCGAACTGGAATTGATGAGTCCATTTTAGTTGCAAGGTCACCTTGTCAGAGCCATTGGCACTTATGCTTAGCATTAAACAAAGTAACCCTAAGTAATAACGCATTCCTCGCACGCATCATCCTTGCTTTACAATCGTGCAATAACTATAGGAAAAATATGCAAAAAATCAAGGCTCCTCGATGGAGCCCAGTTTATTGATTGGCAGCTTTAGCTTCACTCAACTTTTGACCTTGAGTCGTTAAAAATTGCGTGAAACATGGATTATTGGTTTCATCCTGAACATTATAACCAAGACGATTTAAATGCTCGTTAAATACGTCGTAATCACTCGGTTCGATGGCAAATGCAGCAAGTACATTACCTACAGAGCCACCATGATTGCGATAATGGAATAACGTAATATTCCAGTTACTGCCTAACGTATCTAAAAATCGCGCTAATGCACCTGGGTATTCAGGAAATTCAAAACGTAATAATCGCTCATGTAATTGCGCTGGGGCTTTTCCACCCACCATATAACGAATGTGTAATTTAGCCAATTCGTTATCTGACAGGTCACAAAATGTATAGCCATTTTCAGTGAGTACTGCTTTTAACTCATCTAGCTCTTGCTGACCTTGGCGAAGTGCAATACCCACAAATATTTGTGCTTCACCCGGTCCTGCATAACGGTAATTAAACTCTGTAATAGCTCGGCCACCTAACGAAGCACAAAATTGCTTAAAGCTGCCTTTTTCTTCTTTGATGGTGACGGCGAGTAATGCTTCGTTCTTTTCACCCAACGCAGTGCGCTCAGCAACGTAGCGTAAACGATCAAAATTTAAATTCGCGCCCGATAAAATAGCAGCAACATTTAAGCCTTTTACACCGCTTTGCTGACACCATTTTTTCAAACCCGCTGTCGATAAGGCCCCTGAAGGCTCAGCAATTGCACGAGTAGAAACAAAGATATCCTGCATAGCAGCACAAATCTCATCGCCACTCACGGTCACAACTTCATCACAAAACTTTTGTGCTAAGCGGAACGTTTCGGTGCCGATTATTTTTACCGCTACGCCATCAGCAAAACTACCAACGCGGTCAAGCTCCACAGGTTTCCCCGCCTCTAATGCTGCTTTTAAACACGCACTTTCATCCGCTTCAACACCAATTACTTTGATATCAGGTCGCAATGATTTTATGTACACAGCCATTCCCGCCAACAAGCCACCACCGCCAACAGGAATAAAAACGGCATCAAGGTCGTTTAGCTGCTGCATCAGTTCTCGCGCAACTGTGCCTTGACCAATAATGACATCGGGGTCATCAAAAGGAGGCACAAATACGCCATTGCGCTGCTCTGTTAGCGCTAACGCGTGGGCTTTTGCTGCATCAAAGTGATGACCATGTAATACAACCTCACCACCTAGCGCGCGCACTGCACTCACTTTAATTTCGGGTGTGGTTACCGGCATAACAATTGTCGCTTTGTGCCCTAAAAACGATGCACTTAACGCGACGCCTTGAGCATGGTTGCCAGCCGATGCAGTGACCACATCAGAGCCCTTTGGCAACTTACTCAACTTATGGAATGCACCGCGCAATTTAAACGAATAAACCGGTTGTTGGTCTTCACGCTTCAACCACACATGATTACCGAGCCTTGCGCTAAGTTCGGCCATTTCACTGACCTCAGTAACCTTTGCAAGCGGCTCCATATTTGCTTGGATGATAGCGCGAAAATAATCGAGCTCCTGTGAAACCATGATTAACTTAACTCCTCAAGCTTAGCTAAATCACGGACCGCCCCTTTGTCTGCACTGGTTGCCAATAATGCATACGCTTTTAGTGCCGATGATACATAACGCTCACGATCGCGTGGTTTAAAGGCCTCTTTACCACGTGCTAATTGCTTTTGCTTACGTGCTTCAAGCTCTTCATCGCTCAGGGCTAAGGTGATTTCGCGGGTGGCGATATCAATAATAATTTTATCGCCGTTCTCTACATACGCAATTGCTCCCCCGCTGGCAGCCTCAGGCGAGACATGACCAATCGATAAACCAGAGGTACCACCCGAAAAACGGCCATCAGTGATCAATGCACATTTTTCACCTAAACCTACCGATTTTAAGTAGCTGGTCGGGTACAACATCTCTTGCATACCTGGGCCCCCTTTTGGCCCTTCATAGCGGATCACCACAACATCACCCGCTTTTACTTCACCATTTAATATACCTTCAACTGAATCATCCTGTGATTCGTAAACCACTGCTGGGCCTTCAAAATGCAGCATTTCTTCAACAACACCGGCACTTTTAACAATACAACCATCCAGCGCTAAATTTCCCGACAGCACCGCTAAGCCACCATCTTGACGAAACGCATTTTCAACACTGCGAATACAGCCATTTTCACGATCGTTATCCAGTTCAGGCCAACGACATTCTTGGCTCATCGCCTTTGTAGTGCGGATACCCGCTGGGCCTGCTTTATAGAACTTTTGTGCAACAGCATTGTTTGGATCTGTGGCATTCCACTTCTCAACTAACTCCGCCATCTTCATCCCTGCAACGTGATCCACAGACAAATCAACTAATCCCGCTTTACCTAGCTCACGGATAATTGCCATCATGCCACCAGCGCGGTGCACGTCTTCAATGTGATATTTGCTTGTGGCAGGTGCAACTTTACATAAAAAAGGCGTTTTGCGTGAAAGCTCATCAATATGCGACATATCAAAATCGACACCCGCTTCTTGGGCTGCGGCTAATAAATGTAACACCGTGTTTGATGAGCCACCCATTGCAATATCCACCACCATTGCATTCATAAAAGCGGTGCGATTGGCGATGGCACGCGGCAATACGTCGGCATTATCTTTTTGATAATACTCACGGCATAAATCAACGATGCGTGCGCCTGCTTCAACATATAACTGTTTACGGTCTTTATGAGTGGCAAGTGTTGTGCCGTTACCAGGCAATGCCAAACCAATTGCTTCTAATAAGCAGTTCATTGAGTTAGCCGTAAACATCCCCGAACATGAACCACACGTTGGGCACGCTGAGCGCTCTACTTTGTCTGAGTCTTCGTCGCTGACTGAGCTATCGGCACCTTTCACCATGGCATCAACTAAGTCGAGTTTAATGTCGATATCAGCAAGGCGGGTTTTACCTGCTTCCATCGGTCCACCTGACACAAAGATAACCGGAATATTTAAGCGTAATGCAGCCAGCATCATACCTGGGGTGATTTTGTCGCAGTTAGAAATACAGATCATCGCATCGGCACAATGCGCGTTAACCATGTACTCTACTGAGTCAGCAATCAGATCGCGAGAAGGTAGCGAATACAGCATACCGCCGTGGCCCATCGCAATCCCATCATCAATCGCAATGGTATTAAATTCTTTTGGCACACCACCCGCTTCAGTAATCGTTTCGGCCATTAGCTCACTGAGTTGGTTTAAATGAACATGCCCTGGAACAAACTGCGTGTATGAATTCACAACAGCGATAATTGGCTTACCGAAGTCCTTATCTGTCATTCCTGTTGCACGCCACAATGCACGTGCGCCTGCGCGTTTACGACCTTCTGTTGTTGTTGCACTTCGTAATTTAGCCATAGTTACCTCTGTTGTTGCAGTGGCGTGCCACTGACTTCCTCATTCCTAATTTATTTCTTACTAAAGCATAGTCTGTGCTGCTCTAGTTACCTGTTGAATTTGTCTGTGATTAAATTGCTTGCTGTTGCAGCTGACTCTCAAGCGTCACATGCTTTACATCGACCAATTTATTTAACTGCGACGTTAATAAATGAATAGGTTTATCGCTAACCACTGTCATAGTCACTCTGAATGCATCTTCTGCCATTTCTAAGTTCATTTTTGTTAGGTCAAAACCGCGATGACGGGCAACGCGTAAAAAGCGCTCAACAGCGACACTTTGATTTTTGAGTGCAATCGTTAGGGTGTGTTTCATTTTACTGTCTCCGTCATCATCTCATCATTGGCTGCACCGGGTGGTACAAGCGGCCATACATTTTCTTTGTCATCGATACAGACATGTAAAATGTAAGGACCTTGACTATTCACAAGTGCATCAATCGCCGTGTCAACTTCATCCGCTCTTGTCACAGTTTGACCTGGGATACCAAACACTGCAGCGAGTTGAACAAAATCAGGGTTATCTGAAAGATTGGTCTCAGAATAACGCCCCTCGAAAAATAACTGCTGCCATTGACGTACCATGCCTAAACGCTGGTTATCTAAGATAAGTATTTTTACTGGTAAATTATTACGGCGAATTGTCGCCAGCTCTTGAATGTTCATCATGATTGAGCCATCACCCGAGACCGTAATAACAAAATCGTCTGGGCGTGCCACTTGTGCACCTATTGCCGCAGGCAAACCAAAGCCCATCGTACCCGCCCCGCCACTGCTTAAATGATTGCTGGGGTGCGAAAACTTCATATGCTGTGCAACCCACATTTGATGCTGGCCCACATCACAACACACCACACCGGTCTTCGGCATTTTTTGGCTCAGTTGATTTAGCAGGTAAGGCGCAAATACTTTTTCACCCGGATAGTCATAACGCCACGCATGCTCTTTCATCATACTTTCAATATGCAAAAGCCACTCATCTGGGGTTACAAAGCAATCGAGTTGCGGTAGAGACGTTTTTAAGTCAGCGACGAGAGACGCTTTTACAGGCTTTCGTTTGCCGATTTCTGCTGCATCGATATCCAAATGAATAACTTTAGCTTTGGCGGCAAACTTACTTAGGTTGCCCGTAACTCGGTCATCAAAGCGCGCACCAATACACACTAAAACATCGCATTCTTGTACTGCTAAATTAGCCGCTTTGCCACCGTGCATACCTAGCATGCCAAGGTCGTACTCGTAATCAGGTAACACACTCCCCAACGCTTTTAACGTTGTTACCGCTGGCATGTGGGTTTTTTCTAAAAACTGCATAAGCTCGTTTTGTGCATCTGCGGCTTGTACACCGCCCCCCACATAGGCAACGGGTCGTTGTGCTTCACTTAATATTTGATTCGCAATGGCAACTTGGTTGGGGTCAAGTTTTGGCAACGTATCTTCTGCCGCTAACCAAGGATGGAATGGCACCTGTGCCATTTGAATGTCTTTAGGAATATCGACTAACACAGGACCCGGACGCCCTGTTTGCGCTAGGTGGATGGCTTCTTGCAGTATTTCAGCTAAATCTTCAGGGCGTTCAACCATGTAGCTGTGCTTTGTACAAGACAACGACATACCGAGTACATCAATCTCTTGGAATGCATCTGAGCCAATCGCTGCGGTAGGCACTTGCCCCGTTATCGCCAATAATGGCACCGAATCCATCATCGCATCAGCCAATGCCGTGATAAGGTTAGTCGCACCCGGGCCTGACGTTGCAAAACACACTCCCAACTTACCCGTACTACGTGCAAAACCTACAGCGGCAAAGCCAGCGCCTTGTTCATGACGGGTCAAATAATGTTTGACGGGCGCGCCATACAAAGCGTCGTAAATAGGCATGATGGCACCACCCGGGTAACCAAAGACATCCTTTACGCCATGTTTGGCTAATAAATCGATTGTTAACTCTGCGCCTGTCATCTTAAATCCTCATTCCTCAGTGACATTGTGTATTTTTTGCGGTTAAAACAAAAAGCCCCCCGGACTGTTAAGTGCGGGGGGCTTTTTTAATGCTTCACTTTTCTCTAAGCACTAAGTAGCCCCCGCGGTAATAATAATCACCACGACGTTAATTAGGATTAGAGATAGTTTATTTGTAAGCATTTACTGATACCAAATTCGTGTCATTTGTTGCGGAAATCTAGCCATCCCGCTGCCTTTTTCTATTAGTACCGCGCCCAGCCCTTCAAGTCAACATAAAAATCAATTCAAAAAACATCACAAAAAACGAAATTAAAGAAATAAATATCTAAAATTAACTATATTTAAGATTAAAAATTCACATATAGCTAGCTATTGAAATTTCATACCTCGTTATAACCAATTAAATGATTGATTAATTTTTAGCTTTCATAGGTGATTTTTTTCGGGTTGTTCTCATTTTATTAAACCTCTCTGTGAAAATTAGTTTAGTATTGAAAACAACAACAGCATGAAAAGGAAAGTTATGAAATTCATACAGCGTATTAATGCCCTGTTTTTTGTTCTACTACTACTGGGCTTTAGCCAGCAAGTATTTGCTGAACCAGGACTTTGGAAAGTAGAGAAAAACGGCATTGCCTCATATTTATTCGGCACGGTGCATGTCGGTGATAAAAGTATGCAAGGACTGCCAAGCAAAGTAACCAATGCACTTGATAAGACCGATAAAGTCATCGTTGAAGTCGATATCAGTGCGATATCTCCTGTCGATATGCAACGTCGCTCATTGCCTTTTATGATGCTAAAAGACGGCAAAACATTACAGTCAGAACTCTCTGAAGCTAACTATGCCAAACTGCAAAAATACTTTGCAGATAAGTCCATAGATATTGCTATGTTTAAAAACTTAGCACCGTGGGCCGTCATGATAACCATGATGCAAATGGAGTTTCAAAAAGTGGGGTTTTCTGACCAATACGGAATTGACAAGCAAGTCCTTGCTTACGCTAAAGACCATAAAATTTCAGTGGGTGAGCTTGAAACGCTAGAACGACAAATGGAAATGTTTGAACACTTAGCAATCATGAATGATAAAATGATTGAAGAAACTTTCGCGCAACTCGCCGATGCCGACACCTATTTCTTTGGTTTAATAAACGCGTGGAAGTCGGGTGATATGGAAACACTCACTCAGTTTTATAACGAAAGTTTTGATGACTCACAGTATGGTGAACTCAGTGAACAAGTGATGCTAATTGATCGCAACAACAACTGGGTTGAGCAATTATCTAAGCGTATCGGTAAAGAAAAGCTATTTATAGCAGTCGGGGCACTGCATTTGCCTGAGCAGCACGGTTTACTTAAACAGCTAGCCGATAAAGGCTTTACGGTGACACGCATTTAAATCAATTGCATGTCCAAAAAGCGCCTAAGGCGCTTTTTTTATGTCATTTTCCATCTCTAAATAATGCGCTATTCCAGCAATGTGATCGCTTGCATGGTGATTAACATAAATCACGGTACTGGTTTTTGCGCTGCAAATTTTTTCGATTAATAATAAAACCCGCTGTCTGTTTGCCTCATCAAGCCCTAAACATGGCTCATCGAGAATGAGTAAGTTAGGATGCTTAACCATCGCGCGGGCAATCAACAACAAGCGTTGATCACCAAATGACAACTGAGTAAATGAACTGTTTTGTTTATCACTTAAGCCAAGTAGTGCTAGCCAATTTTTAGCTATAGCCAGCTGTTTATCACTCGCTTTTTGATAAAGGCCAATACTGTCATAAAAACCAGAAATAATCGTATTCAACGCCGAAGTACCCACACGGTAGTCCATGTGTAACGCATTAGAAATATAACCAATATGCTGCTTTATTTGCCAAATACTTTCGCCACTCCCCCGCTGATAACCAAATACCTTGATGTCGTTGTTATAACACTGTGGGTTATCGCCAGTAATGAGGTTTAATAGGCAGGTTTTACCAGAACCGTTTTTGCCGGTTAATTGCCAATGCTCGCCTTGATTAATTTGCCAATTAAGCTTTTCAAAAATAGCTTTTCCGCCAAAGCTGACCGACACATTCGTGAGTTTAACCAGGATAGGGTCAATGAGCGGTGGCGCTTGATGGTCACTATCAGCCTCTGGTATCTCTAAATCGGTGTGTGTTAGATGCAATAGTTTAAGTAAATCATCTCGCTGTTCAGCACTTGGCTGCGCTAATTGATGAGTAACTTTACCGTCTTTTATAAACGCATAATGATCAACACAGTCTGGAATCTCAGATAAGCGATTAAGCACAAAAACCATCGTTGTTGTTTCACTTAACTTTGCTAACTGATGGTTCAATTCAGTCATCGCTGCTACATCTAAGCCATCAAAGGGCTCATCAAGTACCAATAGCTCAGGCTGACCTATTAACGCTTGGATCAGCATTAATTTACGTGTTTCACCGGTCGATAAATCACGAAACGCTTTATGTAGTTTACTTTCAAAATCAAAGGTCTCTAATAGCTGATTGAGCAGCTGATTATCGATTTGTTGAGGGCTTCGACCTGCTAAAATGAGGTCGCTGACACGACTGAATGAAGACACCCCTTCAATAATATCGTCCTGATCTTTGTTTAACTCTTCTGCAAGTAATTGCTTTTGTCTATCTGGCGATACCAGCGCGACGCGCTCAAAACTATTTGTGTACTGGCCTTGTTCGATAGTAGCAAACCCAGCGATAACAGCCGCTATTGCCGACTTTCCGGCACCATTTGCACCTAGTAACACCCAGTGCTGCGATGCTGATACTGTCATGCTTAAATTGTCTACACAATATACATCATTGCCCTGCCCTTTTAGGCTGGCTTTAACATTAACCAACTGCGTTTGTTGCACTTTGAACCCTCATTCCACGTTATGTTTAGTTCGACGTTACCGCATTCAATAAAAAATTAAAAACCGTTTAAACCTTTTTTAATCACCGCTGCGACTAAGGTATAAAAGGTCATTAACAGGAACATACAATGAAAAAATTACTGGGTGTAGCAGCAGTGGGCTTAATACTGACAACCTCACAAGCAATGGCAAAAGATTCACGTGAACTCAATCACACGTTTGCGATTAATAATGCCAGTCAGCTTGATATCGACTTTCCGGTGGGCAGCTTAGAAGTACAAAGCTATGACGGCAGCGAAGTACACGTCACCATTCGTATTGAGCCAAAAAATGACAAAGGCTGGTTTGGCTCAGAGATTGACTTGTCAGACATCGAACTGAACCACTCTCAACGCGCTAATCTATTAAGTTTGAAATTAGATAACGATGACATTCAACAAAATTGGTTAGTTAAAATGCCAAAATCAATGGCGATTGATGTTGAATTAGGTGTGGGTGACATTGAGATTAATGAACTGAGCAATTCGGTTGAGATTGAACTGGGTGTCGGTGCAGTGCGGATCGATAGTGCACTTGATGACTACAAACGCATTGAATTAGAGTCAGGTGTTGGTGATACCAAAATTCGTGGCTTAAAAAATGAGGCTAACACGCACCGTAAAGTGGTGAGCTCACAGTCAAGTTACCAAGGCAACGGTCAGTACAACATTGACGTAGAAGTCGGCGTTGGTGACATAAAAGTTAGACACTAACTCTTCATTTTAAACAACTTATCCCTGTTTGCCCTCTGTGAATAATGCGCCGAGGGCTTTTTGCACTGACTCGACTGAAATCGGCTTATACACATGCATATCGGCGCCTAAGTCATAAATTCGTTGCAAGTCCTCATTCGAGGTGTTGGCTGTTACGGCAAGTATCGGCGTTAATAGCGATTGTTCATTGCGGATAATATCTGTTGCCTTAAAACCATCCATAACTGGCATGTTTAAATCCATAAATATCACATCGTATTTTTTTTCAGCTGTCATACTTGTCGCAATTAAGCCATTACTCGCAATGTCATAACTAAAGTCAAACTGACTAATAATACGCCCTAAAATTGTGGCATTGAGAGGATTATCTTCAACTATTAAGCAATGCAGGTTTGTTGGTAACTGCATTGGCATTTCAGATTTGGGGGCATTTTCGAGATCCAAATGAATAACGACTTTAACCCCATGAGGCTGAACGTTTTGAAACTCAATCTTGCCATTCAGTGCTTTTACAATATGCATAACCCGTAAAAGGCCTGTTTTTAAGCCCTGAAAATGCTGTTCGCTATCATGCTCAAAGTCAAGTAGCTCAGCAGGAGGATGCTCAAAACCGGTGCCATTATCTTGCACTTCCAGAATAACCTGTTTGTGACCTTTGCAAATCGCATTCACGGCAATTCGACCTTGTTTAGGGGTGAACTTAACCGCATTATTGATAAGCTCAGAAAGCACTTGTTGTAGCCTTGCGTGATCGGTCACCACGTCTTTGTCTAATGCCTCAGACATATTCACACTGAGCGTAATATTTTTATCGTTACACGCGTACTTATAAGGCGCAATAGCTTGATTCAAGGTGGTTAATAAGTTGCTTGAATGTGGCTTTAGCTGCCAGTCGCCTGATGATAGCTGTTGTAAATCGAGTAGCTCATCGAGCATAGCGACCAAACGGTTAACGCAGTATATGGCTTGTTGCTTCGTCAGTTGTTGATTATCGCTAATATCAAGCGCTTCTATCGACGAGGTAAGACCTTGCAAGGGGGTTCTGAACTCATGACTTGTTCGCGCAATAAACCGCTCTTTATTTTTATTAACCCGCTCTGCATACTCTTTTTGTTGTTGGTATTTCTGAATGGTATTTGCAATCAGCTTTTCCATTGGTTTAAAAATAAAAATAAGCTCTATGATTAACAACACAATAGCAGCAAGCCAAAACACCACCTCAAGTACCGAGATAATCGTGACTTTATACACCGATTCTTGCTCGAGTAATTTTACCGCTTGATCTAACTTAGTTAGCAGCGCCTCTAATTGTTCGCTCACAAAAATAGAACTGTCTATATTGCTGGAGTTAGTGCGACTATTTAATAACTGCTGAGCCTGACTTATGTAGCGCTTAACATGCGCATCAAGTTGGTTTGGAGGAGAAAAGTAATGCGCTTCGAGTGCAGAGTTTAAATGAATAAATTCGCCATTTTCTTGTTCAAGTAAAAACTGATGTCCTGACACAAATTGTTCTACAGCCTGCTGTAACAACCTACGATGTTGCTCTTTTAGACGCTCTGAATCCTGATAGATCAAGGCATTTCCATGCAGCGCTATTTTTTGTGAAAGCATCCGCTGCTTACCGGCAATGTTGATCACCTTCGCATCCCCTTTTTGCACATAAAAAAGAGTCTGCATTAGGGCAGCAGAGATGGTTATCAAAATAGCAATGGCTGATAACCCCCACCGATATCGTTGTCGGATATCCTTAACTAGCTTCAACATGTATTACTCATTTATTTTTAAGCATAATTGTAGTTCACATTTCACAATAAAGCCCACTCTAGGTGGGCTTTAAACTATCGGTTAACACTATCAATTACTTTATCTATTTTCGAGCCGATTATAATCAAATAGCCCAAACTCAACACCGCGATATTGCTTGGCAACGTGGTGCAAAATATCACTGTATTGCCAAAACTGTGGGTGCGTTCGACGAATGGAAAACTCACTTTTCAAATCTCTGTACGCTGCTTCATCAGTGACTTTAGCAAGGCCTGATGCGAACGCATTAACTTGCTCAGTATTGTGTAAGTACCAAATCGCTTCGGGGTAGTCACCAATAAAACCAGGCACAATCGTCACGGTATCTTCATCATAGGCACGCTGACCTTCTTCGTTCAATAAGCTCGAAATATTATAATGAGCATTATGGTGAATAATGGTGTATGCCTTATGCGCATCCGCCCCCTCTTTCACTAACACAAATGAAATTTGTGGCAATAAGTTAATCGCTTTTACCGGTAACTCATTAATCTGCGAGAGAGGCTCTGGCACTTGCGTGTAATCATAACGCGTACTCAATATAGGCTTTAACTTTGCTTTAAGGATGTTGAATAACTCTGCCTGTGGGTCTGTGGTTTTATATTCAATGCCCGATGGCTGACTAAAGGACAGTTCATCTTCAAAAAAGCTCGTGAGACTTGGCGGTGATTTACGATACCATTGGGCTTTGATTTCTTCTCGTTTGTTCTCTGGCAGTAACGCTAAGTAATTGCCCTCACCCTCTAAGCGTAAAAAGTCCATGTATAAACGCGTTAATAATTGATGGCCTATATTGCCATACACATCAAAGCCAGCCACCAGCAAGTAGTGAATGCGCTCAAACAAAGCATAATCAAGCACCCATGCTGTTTTAGGCTGTTGGCCTATCCAGCCTTTAACCACGGTTGCACTATCAAAATGACGAAAAACGGTGAGTGCCGCATTTTGATTATGACCATCGCCACGCCACAGTAAATCGGTGGTTAAGTGCTGGCCATTGGCGAACATTTTGTTGGCCAAAGCCACTTTAGCAGAGAGATACTTATTTTGACTCTTTGAGTATTTCACCCAGCTTGAAATAGGCAGTGCGTTACTTTCTTCTTCAGCGGGCAATGCCAGTGCATCTTCATGCTGTAATAACAGCTCACCCACCTTAGGGGTTGCTGCCATTTCAGGTTTTGCAAAGGCAACCCAAAATTGATCGTTAATAACATTAAGGGCTATTTGACCACGACATACAGGGCCTTTAATAAACCCCATAATGATCAGTTCAGCTTCATCAAGCATAAACTGATAACGAGAATTTACCGGGATGGCCGCAAATGCTTTAAATGGATTTGAAGCAACATCCGGTTTATAGCTTGGCAGCTTATCAACCTGATACTCTGTTTCGATAAATTGAGCGTGCAAACGCGCAAGTTTTTCATCATTAAGAGCAAGCGGCAGGTGTGTTTTTGCCAAAATAGTTGAACGGTCATGCATCAAACGATAATAAACTCGAGATACCTTGGGATCTTCGTAAGGACGACGCGTACTAATCACTTTAACGTCTTGGCCCGGTGGGGTTGATGAGCGAACGAGTTTAAAGTAGCTGTGTTTATCTCCCTGTTCGGGGAAATAAATATGGGCTAAATACCAGTGCTCATAAATATACCGAGCTGCAAGTTGATGCTTTAAACCCTCTTGGTTTAAAAACGCTTCCCAGCGCTCAACTTGTTTAAGTACGTTTTTTTCTGGCGGCTCAATATGTGCCAGATAGCCCCCTTGCTTTAACCATTTTGCTAAACGCTGAAATTCTTCACTTGAAATACCCGGCAAACCATATGGCATCCCACTGTGCGGGTTGTCCTTTGCAAACGCATCGAACTCATTCATGGTTGTACATGTTTGCTCACGATCGAGACTAAAATCAAACTCATCACCTAAGATTGCTTGTGTCGGAAGCGGGCTACTTTGTTTAAGCACTAACGCATTGTAAAGGACACTGGCAGCCAAATTCGCCTCTTCAGTTTGCACACGCTCATTAAGCACCGGTGTAAAACCTTTTTCTCGCCACTCAGTGGTATCGAGTGCGTCAAACAGCAATCGGCTAGGCTCTTGGGCCAGTAAGCGCGTTCCATCGTAAACACGTTCTTTACTGAGGCCTCTGTCGATGCCCTCAACCGAGGATAACTTCAATTGGCACGGCGCATCATAACAGCCATGACACACCACACAGCGACTATCAAGCACTGGCTTTACATCTGCCAAAAACTCAGCACCTTGTGGGGTTGATGCTGCAACAACACGCTGTTGAGGCTGCTCTTTACCAAATAGCTCATCATAGTGCGCTGCCCCTAAATAAGCGCAACCACTTAATAAGATTAAGCCAAATAGTGTCGTGAAGGTTTTTTTCATCCTTCTTCCTCGCTATCCTCTAGGTCATCACCTAAGTCAAAGGTTGGCATCATATCGACTTGAGGCGATACAAAACTGCTGTCGCCCTCAGCGCTGAGCATTGCACTTAATAGTGGCCCACGAACAAGGGTTAGCTGAGCATGGTGCTCACCCTTTATCAGTGACTGATATTGTTCAGCCAATGCTTCGAGTCGATAATCAGTTAAGGCAATAGCCACACTACTATCAACAGCAGGATTCTGGCAAAGCTGGGTAAGTAGATTTTCATCTAACGTGACGTGTAAAAGTAAATCAGGCGACTCAATGTCACGACTATTGAGATGCTCATCGAAATAAAAAAGGGGAAGGGTTAAATCGCTATTTTGCTCTAGTTCCATGTGCTGTTCTCTACATCAATATGGCTGTCATTGTAGAAGTATAGCAAACAAAAAGAGCAAAAATTAGCGAAAGTTATCAGCAGTTAACCGCTTTTTTATTGCTAACTGCTTTACTGTTAATGACTTATTTTCTCACTCTTTACCAAGGTAAAGTTTCACCATTTGAGTGCCAAAAACCACCACTATTATCAAGGTTTAGCTCATCGATGCGCTTTATTAAACGTTCAGCGGCTGTCTCTGGGCTGATATCACCTGCAAAATTTACCATCTCTGTTTGTACAAACCCGGGATGAAATAGCCCAACGGCTATCTGCTTATCTTTAAGCTCATGAGCCAAACTCACTCCCGCAGCATTGAGTGCGGCTTTTGACATACGATAGCCTATATAACCTCCCGAGCCGTTATCAGCGATTGAGCCCATTCGTGATGTAATCATCGCTACTTTGGCATCAATCCCTAAGTTTTGTAATAACGCGTGAGTAATACGAACAGGCGCAATGGCATTCACACTTATTTGCTTTTCAATTGCAGCAAAATCCATCTCATCGAGGGTTTCGTTATGAAAAATACCCGCGTTGTTGATCAAAATATCTATTTTGTCGCCATGAAGATGATTGGCAAGTGTTGTTACATCGTCTGGATTAGCGACATCAATATCACTGATTATTTTCACATCGAGCGCTTTTAGCTCTTCACTTGGCGTGCGAACAACCGCCGTAACACGGTTTCCTAGCGTTAAATAGTGCTTACAGAAATTAAGACCAATACCTTTATTGGCACCCGTTACAACCACATGTTTTGTCATTCGTCTGCTCCTTCGTTAGCGTATACCCTATACCTTGGGACTGATAACAAAAAACCAAGGGCTGGTGCTTATTGAACTGTGTACTTTAAATGATAAATCGTACAGCCAAAGACGTGCTGTAAGGGTGTGCCGCTTTAATACATTCAGCGGCAACGTTTAGCAAGGCATGTTAATGATGGTGCTGATGCTCACTTTGCAATTGATTACCTTGCGCATCATAAAAACCAGTCGCGCCATGCTCTACAAACCCTAAATTAATCATCTTGGCTAAAAAGGGGTCGCTTTCATTATCACCAATGTCGGCATAATCTGTCGTTTGAAAGTTATCCCACTTGGCAAATTGTGCTGTTACCGCGTCTTTATTGTGCTCAACCGTGGTTAAAGCAACTGTGCGACTATAAGAAGGCGATGAAATACGCATTTCTTTAACCAGCTGCTGATTAGCAAGCCACGTTAACTCTATTTTTGTCTCTGCTTGCTGGTATTGATAATGTTCAGTCAGCTCACAACCTTCGCCTGCACTGTTTTTTAAAGTCATTTTTTCGAGCAGTGCATTACTTACCAACTGATATTTGGCACTCCAATCCTGTTCGCCCTGAACCTCAGAAGGCTGATATTCAATACCACGCTGTGCGTGTTGAAAGTAACGGATTGGTCGCATTTGCTGATTACGTAACTGTTGCCACAACTCGATAAATTGTGGGTTTTGCTTAGCCACTTGATGAGGCGTACGCCAAAGCGTAAAGGCGTTTTCTGTGTGCTGTTTGTTAGCAACAGTATCGGTTGTGACAGTATAGTTTGCTTTCGCATAACCGGTGTTTGTATCGCACTGACCTGCAACAGCAAGTGGGCTAAGTAATGAAGCAATTAATATCGCAGCTTTCACGGGAGTCTCTTTTCTTTTAAAGGTGTTGTATTCGATGTAAGGAGAGCCCCTAAGGGCTCTCTGCTAACATTTATTGGGCTAATTTAGCATCAGCTTGTTTCACAAGGTCAGCGGCATAATCCATCACATGGAAAATAAGGCTTTGCTCATTCGTACCAGTAACTAAATGGGCTCCTGGGCCTACTGCATACACACCAACATCTTCTGCTGCGTGTGTTTCAGAGCTAAGCGGTACCACCGCTTCTTGATGGAAACCCGGTGTAGTTGTATCAACATCGGTGAGATCAACACGCCCAGTCACGGGTGCAAAGTTATAGCCCGCATCCGCATCGGTTTCATCACCTAAGTCACGAAAGCCACCGCCATTAGTGTATCCTACAGTAGTGTATGGCATATTATCCGCTGCGAGTGATGGCTCATCACTCCCCACAGGCACGACTTTACCTAAAATTGGGTTACCACGTTTTGGATAACCAGCAATCGTGAACACATGGCTGTGGTCAGCCGTAATAATGATCAAAGTATCTTCAATGCTGGTTTTATCCAATGCAACTTGAACAGCCTTTGAAAGCTCAACCGTATCACTTAATGCGTTGTACGCATTGCCCGCATGGTGAGCATGGTCAATACGACCCGCTTCAACGGTTAAGAAGAAACCTTTGTCATTGTTATCAAGCACGTCAATTGCTTTTGCGGTCATTTCAGATAATGAAGGTTCACCAGCAATATCGTTAGCGCGATCGGCTTCATACTGCATATGTGATTCATTGAATAAACCAAATAAACGCTCAGTTGTGTCTGCATTCACAGCATTAAAACTTGCTTGGTCCATAACATATTGACCCGCTGGGTATTTCGCTTTCCACTCAGCAGTTAGGTCGCGACCATCCGTACGGTCACCTTCAACACTGCTTACAGCGTCCGCAGAGTTAAACGCGGCATCTTTAGGTAAGAAGTGACGACGACCACCGCCCAACACGACTTCTAAGCCATCAACATCTAATCCCGCATAACGTGCTTCAAGGTTTGCTTCGAAGTTAACGAGTTGCGAGGCGATATCTTCACATCCCGCAGCGACAGCCGCTTCTGGCATATCAGATACATCTTCCCAGTTACGGTCAGCCGATTTTGCATAGTTGGCAGCAGGTGTGGCGTGTGTAATTCGCGCTGTTGATACAATCCCGGTCGATTTTCCTGCAATTTCAGCAAGCTCTGTTGCTGTTACCAGCTCATTACCCGCAACCGTCGCACAGTTACCACGTTCGATATCTTCATCAACGCCGATAACACCGGCATCTGTTTTAACACCAGATGCCATTGCTGTCATCGTACCCGCAGAATCCGGCGTTTGTGCGTCAACGTTGTATGTTTTTGCAAAACCAGAAAACGGCATCGCTTCAAAACTCAGTTGATGCTCTTCGCCCAACTTGCCTTCAAGCTGACCCGCCATAATGCGTGCCGCTGTCACGGTAGAAATCCCCATACCGTCACCCACAAATAGAATGACGTTTTTCGCTTTCCCTGACTCTTTAGCAACCGCAGCGATGCTCTCTTCGCTTGCCGCCATCTTAACTTTTGCGGCCTTAAACCAATCATTGCTCGTCAGTGGCGCAAGCTGCTGTGCGGTCAGTGATGTGGCTGGGTCATTACACGCAACC
Source organism: Pseudoalteromonas sp. bablab_jr011 (assembly GCF_016464045.1). Lineage (NCBI taxonomy): Bacteria > Pseudomonadati > Pseudomonadota > Gammaproteobacteria > Alteromonadales > Pseudoalteromonadaceae > Pseudoalteromonas > Pseudoalteromonas sp. bablab_jr011. Next base: position 59,141 of record NZ_JACDWU010000263.1, read on the forward strand.
GTTGTCTCTGTGATTTCTGCTGAATCTAGCTCACCATTGCGGTTTGTATCTTCACCCGATACGGTTTCTGTACCACCATTCACACACTGCTCAGACCCGACAGCTAAGGTGTTTTCAACTGTGATTGTTTCAATTGGGCCTTTGTCATCATCATCAGAACAACCCGCTAATGCCACTACTACAGCAAGAGAAATTAAATTTAGTTTTTTCATTGTCATCGCCATTATTCTTCAATTAGTTCTAGAGCTTGATTTATGATGTGGAAAATTACATTTTGCTCCACAACGCCTTGCGCTAACTGCGCACCTGGACCTTTTGCATGCAATGAAATGTCTTCGCCCGCATGCGTCTCAGAACTTAATGGCACAGTGGCTTCTTGGTGGTAACCTGGGGTCGTTGTATCAACACCCGTTAAGTCAACACGGCCAGCAAATGCAGCGTCGTTATATGACGCATCTGCATCAGTCTCATCGCCTAAATCACGAAAGCCTAAACCATTTGCATACCCGACTGTTGTATACGGCATACCGTCTGCAGCTAGAGTCGGCGCTTCTTTACCAACGGCAACCACTTGACCCAGTATTGGATTACCGCGTTTTGGGTAACCCGCAATGGTAAATACATGACTGTGATCTGCGGTGACTAAAATAAGCGTTTCTTCTGGGTTAGTGTTTTCAACAGCCGCTTGCACTGCTTTTGCAAATTCAACGGTGTCGTTTAATGCGTTGTAAGCATTTCCCGCATGGTGAGCATGGTCAATACGTCCTGACTCAACCGTTAAGAAAAATCCTTTATCATTATTTTTAAGAATGTCGATAGCTTTAGAGGTCATTTGTGATAATGAAGGCTCGCCCGCAATATCGTTACTACGGTCTGCTTCATACTGCATGTGTGACTCATTAAATAGTGCAAACACGCGTTTTGTATCTGCATTTAGTGAATCGAAACCAGCTTGATCCGTGACATACTGACCCTCTGGGTAGAGTGTTTTCCATTCTGCAGTTAGGTCTCGCTCGTCTGTGCGGTCCCCTTCGACTTCACTAACAGCATCAGCTGAATTGAATGCCGCATCTTTCGGTAAAAAGTGACGACGACCACCGCCCATCACAACCTCTAAACCATCCACGTCAGTACCGACAAAACGTGCTTCTAAATTCTTCTCAAAGTTAACAAGTTGAGATGCAATATCTTCACAACCAGCTTCAACGGCATCAGCCGGCATATCAGAAATATCTTCCCAGTTACGATCCGCCGATTTTGCATAAGTTGCAGCAGGTGTCGCGTGTGTGATTCGTGCCGTTGATATTACCCCCGTTGCTAGGCCTTTAATTTCAGCCAGTTCAGTCGCGGTAATTAATTCATTGCCAGCAACTGTCGCACACTTGCCACGCTCAATATTTTCATTAACACCAATCACGCCAACGTCAGTCTTAACTCCTGAGATAATAGCCGTCATCGTCCCCGCTGAATCAGGTGTTTGTGCATCCACGTTGTAAGTCTTAATTTGCGCAGAGTAAGGGAACTCTTCAAAACTTAAAAAACCTTCTTCGCCAGACTTACCGCCCATTTGACCTGCCATGATGCGTGATGCAGTGAGTGTCGACACCCCCATACCATCACCCACAAATAAGATCACATTCTTCGCTTTAAATGCCTGTTCTGACTGAGCTACCTGTTCTTTCTTGATTAATTTAGCTTCAGCGGCACTGTACCACTCATTTTGTTTTTGACTATCTGGTAACACACCGGCATTCGCCGTCGCTGACAATGCCAACGTAAAGCCAATTGCTGAGGCAATTTTATTCATTTTCATCGTTACGTTCCGTTAGTACGTTATTTTAAGAATTGTATGCGACTAATTAAGCTGCACATGGATAATTAGCGAGCTTATGGTAGGAAGTATTTATGACTGAATAAGTGACTTTTAATGACGAAAATATTAAACAACTGATTAACAGCCAAAAGAAAGAAGCACTGTTTTAAGGTGGTTAATAATGGCGAGAAGCGAGAAGCGAGAAGCGAGAAGCGAGAAGCGAGAAGCGAGAAGCGAGAAGCGAGAAGCGAGAACAAAATAAAGCCACGTTAACCTCAAGCAAACTTTTTGATGTTTAATTACACCAGTAAGTAACCCCCGCTCGGTAACTGACTTCTAATATCTACCTTCTAATATCTACCTTCTAATATCTACCTTCTAATATCTAGCTTCTAATATCTAATTTCTAATATCTAATCTCTATTTTCTCATCCATAAAAAAACCCGAGACTAAGCTCGGGTTTTTCTTGAATGCTTAATGCATCACTATAGTTGATTACTCAACGATAGTTGCAACAACACCAGCACCAACTGTACGGCCACCTTCACGGATAGCGAAGCGTAA
>NZ_JACDWU010000264.1:0-324 GCF_016464045.1 Pseudoalteromonas sp. bablab_jr011
AAAAGCAGAAGCGATGCGCATAGAGCAGGAACGCGCTGCGGCAGAAAAGGCTGAAGCTGAACGTATCGCTGCAGAACAGCAAGCAGCAGAGCAACGTCGTCAAGAACAACAAGCGCGTTTTGCAGAGCAAGAAGCGGCCATGAAGTTAGAGCAGGAGCGTATTGCAGCTGAACAGGCGCAGCGTGAAGCAGAGCAAATTGCAGCACAAAAAGCTGAAGCCGAACGTGTAGAACAAGCACGCGTTGCAGCAGAAAAAGCTGAAGCCGAACGTGTAGAACAAGCACGCATTGCAGCAGAGAAGGCACAAGCCGAACGTGTAGAACA
>NZ_JACDWU010000026.1:0-1205 GCF_016464045.1 Pseudoalteromonas sp. bablab_jr011
ATCGCTTAGGCCAGAAAAAGCAAATTCCCATAGCATAAACAACACCAACTCTGACACACCGAGTAGGTAGCGGCTCAGTCCAACAAGCGATTATGCAACACAAACTGCGTGTCGCATAAATACTAAAATGTTATGTTTCAATCAGAGTATGCAAATTTAAATGGCTCAGTGTAAAAAATGCAAAGCGGATATTGTTCCACAAGAAGTTAAGGTGGCAATGAACAAATCATATTTTATTTGTCCCGTTTGCACACATAGAATTAGTAGCTTTAGCCTTAAAGGTTTATTGATCTTTATCGGTAGTGCAATATTGTTATGGGCTGTTCTTTTTATACATCACCATATAACAAATTAATATTTTTTGTTTTGTGTATTTGAAACATAACAAGCTAATAAATAAGGACAAAAAACAGTTGGCTGTTTTCGTTCCTCAACATTTTAGCCAACAATTTTTTGCCCATTATTAGGGCGTTATATAGCACAAGGAAGTCATGCGTTATCTGTTACTAATTTCAATTATTCTAATATCAGGTTGCTCAAGGGAGCATCACCCTGCGATAGGTGGTATACAATTTTCAATTGAAGATGCCAACAAAATAGAATTGATAAAACATTTAGACTCATTTGCTCTCAACAACAACTTAGCAAAAAACTACGAAGGTGGAGAACAAATGCTCCCTGAAAAAGCTGCTGTTTTAGTTGCTGCTAAATATTCTTCGGATGACGGCGTCCATATATTTGTTCAAAACTATTTAAACCACGATTGTTTTTTCGCGGCTGCATATGACTTTAATAAAGGGAATGAAAAAAAGGCTAGAGAATTAGCTGAATTACTAAAAGCTGAACTAGTTAAAACGTTTAAAAAACGACTAACTTTTTATAGCGACAGCCAGTGTAAAAGTGCTATATAACAAGCCAATTAAGTACGGTACTGCTAAAGCTTGGCTCGGTTCCGCTTCGCTACACAGTTTAGCCAAGCATTTATCAGCCCCTTATTGGGGCGTTACCGAACGTCTGCTTTTGTAAATCTCGCATATTTTATATGAATGCCTGAACGACTCTTAATGGCACAGACTGTGTGAAAACTCTGATCACCTTTTGGTCTAAGTATGTTCTGCTTATGATCTATTAATCTATACATTTAGTTCACTTAATATACTGATATTTATATAATTAGACTATTGATTCAGTTGAGGGTTGAGGCA
>NZ_JACDWU010000265.1:0-307 GCF_016464045.1 Pseudoalteromonas sp. bablab_jr011
AGCGTTGCCATAGCAGTTTCGCTCGCGCGGAGAAAATTGCGATACTGAGAAAAAATCGATCGCAACCATCTTAAATGGTTTCAAACTAAGAACATACCCAAGACAATTTATTAAAAATTAGTTTTCACACAGTCTGGGCACAGAGCCGTCCTTCGGCTCTAACTCATTAATTAGATGGTACGCCCCACCCATTAGCTAAACTCATAGTGTTGGCTATTACAGGAGGAAACCATCATGTCAGTTGCAAAAGTCATAGGTATTGATTTAGGTAAATCAACCTTTCACCTAATTGGTCACGATTATTCTG
>NZ_JACDWU010000266.1:0-34095 GCF_016464045.1 Pseudoalteromonas sp. bablab_jr011
GCCAGCGACTTGGAATACATTTTTTGCCAAATCAATTGATAATGTGCTAATTTTCATGACGGACGTTCCCTTTTAACTGAGTGTGAGTTAACCAGTTTGGCGCATTGACGCCGTTTAGGGGAGCGTCCATCTCATCACCCAGTTTAAATATTCAGATAAGAAGCCACAGCGCGCCTTCTTGGGTGCGCCCGAATGCTATCGCGTTCTCGACGACACAGATTAATGAGCTTGCCACACCACTGATGAATCAACTGAGTAATCAGTTAACGGCTTTGGGGATTAAGTATCAAGTTGTTGAAGGACAAACAGCAACCAGAGGGCTTGAAATTGGTAGCTCTCCTCAAGCGGGCTATCAACAATTTAATGCGAATAGCGAGCTGGCAACCTTGTGGTTAGCGTCTGATTTCAAAACGCAATTTTCAGTTAGCCAAAGCAGTTTGTTACAGCGTTTACTGGCTATTTCGAACACCCCAACACTAACAGTGATCAATCTCGCCACTTTGTCACCGTCGAACTGGCAAGCGTTAAGCGACCTTGATAAGCAAAATATGAAGAGCATTATTGATAGCTACGCCGCGAACCAACGTCTCACGTCTTTGGCACGATTATGCAACGAAATGAATAAATGTTCACTGCACACAATTGAGTTAGAGCATGTCAATAAATATGCTTTGATGTTCAAACACAACAGCAAAATCACAGCCATATATTACCCCACTAAAAATCAGCTATTTGACCTAGATGGGTTTAATCTTATGATGAGCGGAGGCGACAGTGTATTTAATTAAACGCTTGCTTGCGCTACTGGTTATTGTCAGTGTGGTATTCACCCTACTGTTCTTTGGTCGATACTTTTTTGTTTGGCTCGATTCAGCTGAGCCTATTGGTGCCAGCACAGGCGAAGAAACACGCTCTAATGTGCAATGGTTGAGTAGCGATAAGCCACTGCGATTCAATTTTTCGAATCAGCGGACCCACTCGTTGCGCATTCTTTCTAATGCCGTATTTGATAACTCGATTTCTTTTGATCAACCGGTTAACTACGCTATTAAGTATGTTCTGTATGACCAACAAGAGCGTGTGATTTTAGACGATGTTTATCATCATGCTTCTAAGCTGTACACCGACTTAGACGGCCAAAAAATTAAGCAAATTATTGAAAACAAACAATCCTTGAGTGTTGCCTCGGGACAATCTTTTTACTTACCCATAGCTCATTACCCACATGCAACCAGCTTAGAGCTGACTATGATCCCCGAACAGGCTAATCTTCAAGGAGTGGTCGTTCGTGTGCATGCTAAAACCCCTGAACAAAGTATTGATCCTCTTAACACATGGCTTAAAAGACCATTAGATCGCCGTCAACGGGCAACAAACTATTTAACGTTAGGTGAAAATGCCTTAACCAGTAACGAAATCAGTAATGCGATGGCTTACTGGTGGCAGAAAATCGCCCCGCAAGGTATTCCAGATATCGACTTTAAATCTGATATTCTCTACGAAAGCCTCCCCTATAACGTGTTGACCTATGACTTTAGTGCTGAGCAGCACGGTTTAGGTGCTTACTTTGCCGAAGAGGGTTTATGCGCCAGCGTTCGCTTAGATGAACCCGACAGCCTTATTTTCACCGTCAAAGAAGGCGCAAAACTGCCACATTTAATGTGGTATGACAAACTGCAATTCTCGGCGCCGACGCCTGTCAGCTTTGCTCCTACCGATATTGAAAACCGCTATCAAACACAGCTCATTGCAGCTGGATTAGTGAGTATTTGTAGTGATGAAGCGATACTTACTCAATGGCAAACTCTCTCAGACACCCCAATTTTAACAAGTTATGCTGGCAGTTATTTAATAAATGAGCAAGGCAATGTCGAGTTTGATATTGACCCCAAAAGTGACTTAAAGCTAGACGTACGCGCTTTAGAAACAAGTCAGTTAGAAGTCGTATTATTTGATCAAACACACACAGAAATCGAACGCTACTCTTTAGCGCATAAAGGCGACGTCTCACACTACGATCGCCTTATCGACGATACAACGCAAAGGCAGCGTGTTGGTTTACTCACCTCGTATTATTTGCGCACGCCAGCTAATGCGTATCGAGTACAAATAAACGCGAATAAAGACGCTTATGTCCTGTTGCGCGCTCGTTACGCACAATTTCATTATCAGCGTGTAGTTGCTCATCAAAATATCACAACGCCGATTGATCAATTTTATGATATTGCAGCGTGGTACGAACTACGCGCGAATAATCACTTTGAATTAACGCAGCAGGCACGTTTTGCCAATATTCGAACCTTTACGCCCCCTGCTGAAGTTGAGCCAATGACGACCTTTTATCAGCCAAGAGAGCTTTACACTCTACTGCCTATTTCAAATGTGGCCCTCGCACTTAGCCCTGACCGTTACTTTATACCTAAACAACCGGCACAAATTTTTAACTTTGGACTTTACACACCTAAGACCCCAGCCAGTTATTCTGATACGGGTGATAACAAACTGATTTTTAGGTTGTCTAATACCCGTGCTCAAGAACGTAATGCATCAGATGTGTCAGCGACTGAGTTAAAACAATTACAAAACAAAGCAACGGCAACCTATCAAAACTGGCATGGTGAGAGACCATGGATTAAACAACGCCTCTATCAACTCAATAAAAATACGCCTTTGACACTCAACTTTGATGCGCAAGAACAACCAATGAGTGTGGTATTTAAGCTGTTTCGTTCGCGCAGTGCACAGCCTATTGAGTTTAACATTCTTGAAAAAGCTAATTACAAATCAGGATTAACCAGTGAGTACAGTATCGCTAAACAGCGTGTTCAATTGCATAGCTCAGAATTACTTAACGCGTTTCTAATTCATCCAATAAATAGCCAACTAAATAGCTACCCTAGCGTCACGCATACGGTATCAAGTGACATAAATAAACTGCACTCACTGACAATTAGCGCATCTGAGACAGTCTGGTTATCGATACTTCAGGAGTACCCGCTGGGGGAGCAAAAAGTAAGGTGGTGGAACAATGAATATTAAGTTTATCATGGGGTTATTGGTCTCGGCATGCCAAGCTGAATCAAACATCTCTGAACTTCATACCGACTTTCAGCAGTGGTTAAAAAATAGCGAGGCCGTCCCTTCCCATTTCACGTTAAAGGATGGAGGGTTATACGCAAAGAAATCATTAGATTCTGGCGGTGAAATACATTTTAAAGAAACCGGATATGCCTGTATTGCATATGCCCCACACCGCTTCTATGACCTGCATACTTTAGATATTGCACGCTCCCTATTTAATGACTGCCAGGTACTCCTTACCAATACCAAGCACCGCACAAGTCGCGACGCAAATGGCGTGCTTATTGACTTTGGTAAATATAAAGAAAGTGCTGCAAATGCATTTATTTTAGCTTATGCGGATACCGTTGAGTCTTTTACCATTTTCCAATTACATGGATTCGCCAAAGAAAAACGTAAAACTAATCAAGGCAGAAAAGCCGACATTATTGTCAGTCAAGGTCGTGAAAATGCATCGTTATTTACACGTAATATCACCGACTGCTTAAATGAAAAACTAAACGTTGCTGTGATGCTCTATGGCCGAGATATTTATGAGCTTGGAGGAACAAAAAATATACTCACAACCCTTGCGCCAAGCAATAGTCAATTTATCCATATTGAATTAAGCCGCGAAATTCGCGAAAAATTAATCACTGATAACCACTTATTAAAGCTGTTTAAACAATGCCTTACTTCGTAATTGCTCTCGTTAGTATAACGCTGCTGCTATGTCAGCCAGCCAAAGCCTCACAGCCAAAACACGCCGTGCTGATGCCCCCTACTTGGTTAAACACATCACCACACTTATCGCCTTTGGCGACAACGCAGCACCTAACTTTTGATGCCAAACAGCACCGTTATTTGTGGCTACCAGAAGGTCATTGGCTTGAAATAGCCCCCGCACTTTTAAATCAGTTTATTCTAAGTGCAGGTAACACGCAGTATTTACAACAACGTTTACGCGTTCACAGCGACTTACTTTGTAATACCAAACGCTGTCAGCTGCCAGCTACTGGGCATAACCGTATTATTGCCATACAAAATCATCTCGACGAGCGTGCTGAATTTACTGCCATGATAGGCCATTACCAAGGCGCAAGAGACAGCTTTAGGCGCGCCATAAAAATAGCCGCTCCTTCCATACAACTAAGCTCTGCCCAAGGAAATGAGCGGTATTATGCGCTCAAAAAAAATGAAGAAGTGAAACTGTTTTTTCCTGCTGCAAAAAAACTAACGATCTCTGTACGTCAAAATATGCAGCAGCCCGATCCTAATGGTGTGGTGTACGCATCTATTGATAACGAACTGGTTGCTAGAGTAAATACCATAAATAGCCAAGCATTTGAGTTTAGCGAATACGATGTTGGACTTGTAAACAGTGACTACCTTGCCATTGCGGCTAGGCAGTATTTAACTCTTAAAAGTCACACCAATGCGTATATTAAAATAGAGCAAAGCCACCGCGCTATTTATGATGACCGCGCAGCCGAAAAAGAACAAGAAAAACTGTTACTCCCCTATTGGCTAACCACCGCAAATGAAGCGATTGAATCGGTTTATAACACACACTCTTTTAGTGTGTTTAGCGATGATGTGTACACACAAAACAACCCGCTTTCTATAAAACGTCATTACAACTTATTATCGATGATGACAGTGCAATCAAAACTCACTGGCAGCACTGAGCATTCATCACTACAAATGCATAGCAAAACCATTAGCGAATTAGTGGAGCAACGCCTCGTTGATGAGCGGTTTTACCCACGTATTAATCAGCAAGTGCGCGAATTAACCTACCTTGGACACCAACCCATTGAGTTCGATTTAAGCATTCAACAACGTGCAACGCCGTGGTTAACCCTTATTGCAAAAACACAACAAGACACCCAATTTCAGTTAACCGCGGGTGAGCGTAATTGGCTTATAAACCTAAAAGCGACCGAACATTATCAAACACTTATGATTTCGGTGCCTATTTCAACCTCATCGGTAACGATTAAAAGGCTAACCAACACCTCGAAGCCTATCGATTTTGCCCTGTATGCGAGAACACTCGCCTCTTTACCGAGTGACGAATTACTGTATCAGCAACAGGGAGACCTCACTGAAACAAGCCCTATTATCGCTAATTTATTGAGTCGCTATTTAAACAAACAACATGACGACTATGTGGCTTCAATCGAACCCTATACACCGGCTTTGCAAAATAACCCCGATATAGACTGGCAAGCGTCACTCACAAAAGCACAACATATTGCTACATCAGCGCCTCTAGAAGCACTGGCTTTGTTAAAACCGTTGAGCACAAGCCCAGACCCTGATATTGCAATTCAAGCATGGCAGCTAAGAGTAGCCATACTGCGTGAACAACATCAGTTTCACCTTGCCAACAGTTACCTTGAAGGCTTGTATAAAAGCGCGCAGCACGCTCAGTTAAAACACTATGCCGCACAAGCCCTTGTTCGTGCCTATCAAGCAGAACAAATCGAACATAAACTTTTTGCATTATGTGCGGGGAACGTGAGGACAATAGAGCAATGTGAAGCTCAACTTATAAACCTCGCAGTAAAACAGCAAAAGAACCGTTTAGCAGTATGGCTTGCACATCAAACCCAGGCGCAAACACAGGTTGAACACAGTTTTAGTGCGCTCAATTATCAGAGTTTAACGGAACTTGAAAAACCTGAAGAGGCACTTTATCAACGCTCTATTGGCTCGCAATACGCGTTTATTAACCCAGAAGGAAAGCAACAAAGCACCCTCGTTAATAACGATATACCTTGGGTATTTACCGCTAACCGCGCAATGCATTTAAGCATAAAGGCGCGGACTAAAGCCGATCAAAGTGGTGAATATCATACCGCGTGGTTGAAAGCTGATAGTCAGTATCAGCATAAGTTAATGCCCATTTTTAGTGATATAGCGGCCACATCCCAATTCGTCAGTAATCAGCAAGCAGTCTCTATTGCCGCTAATTTGGTTATTAGCTTGCAAGCCGGTGAAACGCTCACTGTGACCACCAATCAAGCTGCTTACCTTGATATAAGTGTTATTCCAAAGCCGTTATTTGCACTTTTTGATTATTATTCTGATGCCACCACTCAAGCAACCAGCGATGATATTAGCTCGCTTATTCATGCGTACGATACAACGCCAAACAAACTCCTTATCAATGGGTTGTATCTACTATCTGAAAAACGCCTCAGCAATAATCAGTACACACAACTGCTGCAACGAATCGACACATTTCCCCCCTCTGCCCATTCGGTTTTCTTACAAAATAGAATTGAACGCTTTGGTCAGTGGCAGCCCATTGAAAACATGCTCGATTACGCTGGTACACGCCTGTTTAATATGCAAGAGACTGAACAACGTAGTTTTGCCGACAGGTTTGCTCAACACACGACTCAATCCGCACCTGAGCAAGGGATTTTATTACGCCCTTTTCATACTTTATACGTTGATTTAACGAAGACTGAAGGCACACAAATTCGCTTTAAATTTAACTTTTCTAGCGCAGAATTAGCGCGTGCAAATAGAGCAAATATCTCTTTTCAGTTAGCAAATCAACAAAAGGTGTGGTCTGTTTCTGAGCAGCAAAGCATTCCATTCACTTTTAATAAGCGAGAGTTAAACAACAATACAATTGCCGTACGTTGGCTCAACCCATACCTGTCGCAACAGCTTGCTATTGAAGCAGAGCAATATATTGCGGGGCAATGGAGAGCGTTGCCGCTACCAACAAATTTAGCGTTTTATACTGTATCAGCTGATACGCCACTTATTGCTAACTTACCTGCCGATACATTAGTAAAACTAGAAGAGATGAATGAAAACAAACGCAGCGAGCGTCGTTTTTTCCATCCAGCAGGTAAAATTGAAGTGCGCACGGATCAATTAAAGTATGTACGCCTCTATCGTTGGCATTTAAGTGAAAGAAACAACAAGATTACGAGTTTTTCTGACATCAATACGCCACTGCCAGAATTAGTCACTTATCAGGCCCCATCAATACCTAAAATAGTGAATAAGCAAGCCACTTTGCATAGCGATGAGACCAACCTACAAGGCTTTATTCGCTTTGATCGACAACATATATTTCAAAGTGCAGAAGACATTCCTGCACAACAAGAAACCGACATAGGTGTGAGGCTTCGCTTTAATGATCAACAACATTGGTATCAATTTGAAGGCTATTATGCGTTTGACGAAAAGCAGCATGACTTCATTGCCTTAAATGGTTACCACTCTTGGCTTGATGACACGAGCCATTGGTTTATCGATTCACAGATCACAAGTCGATGGCAGCTTAGTCGTGATAACTCTGATAGCCAATACGCGTTAAATGGCGCTATTAGTATTGGACAAGTATGGCGCCAAGATACAGTGCATCGGCATCAATGGTCTGTTGCCCCCTTTATTCACATCAGTAGCGCAGACTTAAACGACTACCTCAATGACGAGAAACTAAACCCTAATATTTTTAATTTTTATCGTGAAAATCATGCTTCTGGCTGGCAAGGTTCTTACCAATATCGCTACCAACCTTGGGTAGATAACTACCTCAACTTTGGTGTTGCATCTGGCTCAAATGATGATTGGCTAAGTCTTGATTATTTGCGGTTTAACAGCAGTTGGAACCAATATTACCATGGTCACATTTTGCAAGTTGGTCTTGATAGCTACTACCGTTTTGCCGATGATCATCGTGCAACAGCCACGTGGCAGTACATCAGTCGGGTAGCTTGGCAAAAGCAAATTGATATAGGCTCCTTCTCACAGGGTTGGCTAAAAATCAGTTGGCAGCAAGACTGGGGATGGAATAACCATAATATCAGTCTGGAATTTTCATCGGGCAATAATCAGCATACTGGCTTTGCTCCCTATGCCCATGATGAAATTATTTTTCCGACACTTCAACTTAACCATTTGCTAGAGCGAAGAGATTATGAGCAGTAAAGAACTTAAAAAACGCTTAGAAACCTTACTTTTTGCAGATATCGCAAGCTTTTGGTTAGATCTCTACAGGCAAAAATACCGTCAATTAGTCAACGAGCTAAGTCAATGGGAATTGATCAAGAACCAACCAGACGGACACGACGAAGATGACTGGCTATTACTGCAAGCAATTGCCTTTTTAACTCATAAAATAGATACCCTACAACATCAACTTACAAAGTTAGATGCAGATCACAGCCGTTTTATAGAAAAGCTAAGTCATGCCGAACTCAAAGCAGAAAGACAGTTCCATATACTGGATTATGCGGCCACGTTAGGGGCTGATAAACAACAGTTACAACAAGATCAAGAAGCCTTCACACGTTGGTTTGATGAAGGGGCCATGATCAACCGTTATCAAGATAAAGTGTCTGAACTTGAGCAATCATTAAAGTTTTTAATTGGTAAACTGGGCGACTTAACGCACCGTTATTTATGCCTTCATTTACATGAAATAGAGCAGTCATGGCAAACCGTAAATTTAGAAAGCTTTTTTTTAGATTTACTCGAACACACTGATAATGATGCAATAAAAAACTCTCTTTTTAGAGCCTTGGCAAACCAAGTTACTTTATTAAGCGAGCATGTGGACGATCCGGAATTTAGCGCGGATCTGGTTGAAATGCTGTTACTCTCACTTGAGAAATCAACCACACCACATGCAGCCAAAGTGGATATATTAGAAATATTGATCAACCTTCGCCCCACCTTTACCCGTTATTTCATGCGTTCGCACATTGACTTAGAGGTCCCAAAGACGGGTAAAGCTGACCGCCAGCAATTATTTTTATTAAGCGCTTTTTCAGCCATCATCAGTAAACAACAAACGCTCAATGAGGCAAATCAAAACCTGTTACAGTTGCTGGCAGCTCACCCCTACCCGCGCGTGCGTCAAAGTGTGATAGAACAATGTTTTATTTTGCCGTGCTCATTCGCACTTGCACTAATAACCGAGCGTTTAGAAAAAGAAACCCACCTCGCAATCAGGCTCACATTAATTAAACAATTAACCGCAACCCGATTTAGCGATGGGCAACACAGCTTGATTATTTGGCAACAGCAACTGATGCAAGCTCAACATTTTGCAGAGCAACGTTTATTGCTCGAACTTGCACCACGTATTATGTTTAATTTACAGGTTGAGTGTGAGGAGCAACAAGCCAATACGATTTTCAAGCGCTTCATCGACACCTTAAATAAACACCTTGAAGCACAACAAAACCTTGCCATAAAGCGGATTATTAGCCGTGTCCGTGAACAACTTGTCAGTTTTATGCACCAACAACACGTTGCTCAACTCGAGGCAAACTTAAACACCCATTCGTCAATCAATAACCAAAACATTGACGAGGCACTACTAGGCCGGCTTTTAAGTCAACAGGCGCAAAAATATGAAGCCTACAATGTGAGTCAAAAGAAACAAGGTTGGCACATAAATCAAGGTTATCAACGCGGCTTCCGCTTTTGGCGCTTTTGGCATGAATTTAAAAACCCCAGTACAGGTAAGCGCCAAAGCTATAACCATTTACAAGCAAGAAAACCCAGTGCATACATGCATGTTCCTAGCTGCACTGTCGCAGAAATTAGCCAAACAGATGTCCCCGGCGAACCGCGATTTGATGACCTACAATTTAGTTCGCGTCCTCATTTGCCATTGCTCGACTTTCTTTTAAGTACTTTATCGCAAGATAACTTAAAATCCCCAGCGAAAACCTATACCCCTGACGGCATATTAGTCGTAACACCACCCAAAACAGTATTTAAACGCCTTCAAGCATACTGCTGGATTTCATTTAACTTTGAAGAACTTAATAATTTACGAAACGGCTCAGACATAGAGCAAAATAATTTTTTAAATGCTTTAAGAGCGAAAGGATTTACATTTGATTTCCAACAATATGGTGCGGTACTCGATAGCGACTTCCCGGTAGAATCAAGTATTGCGACTCTGTATAAAAAACTCGCCGTTACCCCTTTTATGTTTAATATTTGGGTGAGCTTTAAAGAATATGCCTATTCAATTTATCAAAACAGTATTGGTCAGCTGGTATTTTTCGTGCTGGCTTTCATAGGTTACTTTTGGACACGCCACATAAAAGTGAGCCGCCAAATTCGCGCCGACAGAGCGCAAATTCCTGTATCTATTGGTGGTTGGGGTACTCGCGGAAAATCAGGTACAGAGCGATTAAAAGCAGCACTGTTTAGTAGCTTGAGTTTAAAGCTAATCAGTAAAACAACAGGCTGTGAAGCCACATTAATTTATGCAAGAGCCAGTGGTGAGCAATTCGAAATCCCCTTGTTCAGACCATTCGATAAAGCCAGTATTTGGGAGCAAGGTGATGTGCTTCATTTTGCAAAAAATGTTAAGGCCGATGTGTTTTTGTGGGAATGCATGGGGTTAACACCTCGTTATGTCCGTATTCTGAGAAACTGGATGCAAGATAACTTTTCAACAATAACCAATGCATACCCAGATCATGAAGATATATTAGGCCCCACAGGCATTGATGTTGCAAACGAAACAAGTCATTTCATTGGTGAGAATAGCCTTGTTTTTACCAGTGAACAAAATATGGCGCCGATTTTAGAACTCAATGCCAAACGAAAAAATGCCAGTTTAATTCAAGTGCATTGGGCAGATGGTATGCAAGTTACTGACGATATTCGTGCTTTATACCCATATCAAGAACACCCCGCTAATATTGCCCTTGTGTGTAAAATGGCGCAACACATCGGCCTTAGTAAAGACTATGTGTTTAAAGAAACCTCTGCACGCATTATTCCTGATATCGGCGTATTGCAACACTATCCACAGGCACGCATAGGCGCAATATCTCAGTCGTTTGTTAATAGCATGTCAGCCAATGAGCGCCTAGCAACACTAGAAAATTGGCAGCGATTGAGCCTTTATGATTTAAATAATAAAGCAGATACGCAAGTGATCGCCTTAATCAATAACCGTAATGATCGTGTGGCACGCTCCAAGGTGTTTGCCGGCATTTTAAGCCATGATTTGCGATTTGACCGCATCGTTGTCATTGGTACTAACGTCGATGGCTTTTATAGTTATTACCTGCAAGCACTCACAGAGCGCATCGATAAAATTATCAGCAATAATGACACCAAGGCCCTTGAGATTTTACTCACTCAGCTTAATTTAATGTCATCTTGTCAACTAAAGGCACGTTTAGTTATCGCCTATGATGAAGATATTGCTGAGAAATTACTCTTGTTAGCGCACCGCACTTCTGTAAATAAAACCGATATCAGCGAAGTACTCACGGATGCGAGTAAAAAGGAAATTTCGACAATCCTATTAAACCTAAAACATTATCAAGCCCGAACAACCTTAGACTCTTTAAAACAAGACATATCTAAGCACAGTGAAGAAATCAAGCAGCAACTACTCAGTATTGCAAAATCAAAAGTGACCTTGCTTGATGATAGTAGTTTATCTGCGGATGCACTCACCGACACAATCTCTGACTTAGCATTAGCAAATACTCATCAAGTCATTGTTGGGATGCAAAATATTAAAGGTGTCGGCCTCAATTATGTTTATGCATGGCAACAGTGGCAAAAGATTTCACACTCGGTAGAACACCTTTTTGATGAGCAATGCACGGCCAAAGAGTTTAGAAGTACACTGTCTAATTTAAATATGATTGTGTCTTTCAATCGTTTAGATATTGATTATCTTCAAGAAAAACTAGCGCTTTTAAAGAAAAGTGCATTGGCGCAAAATGAGTTTTGCCAAGCTGAGATCACAAGTCTATTCAACAAACTAGATAAAACAGATAACAAGCAACAACACACACAACAACATCAACATGCTTTTACACGTTACTTTAACCAAGTCGTTGAATCTTTTTTAGATGCTGGGGCTGCTGTTAAACGTAAAAAGCGCGCAAATCAAATTTACCAAGACATTGCTGATCAACGCATCACATTAGAAAAAGCCATAAAAGTATTGGGTAAGTTAAATCGAAATCAAAAAGCGGGGTGGTTTGCGAACAAGTCAGAACAAGATTAACTAAATAATGACAAAGTAAAATAAAAATCATACTAAAGGAGGTTTAGCATTTTAAACCTCCAAAGTAATTGAAAAATCAGAATTTTCCCAAAGATAAAACAACTGTTTTATCGTCAATAAGTTACCTAATTATTAGGGTATTTCGCATATAAACAGGACCGTTCCTCGTTTGAATACACTTACTCTAAAGCAGTAAGATGATACCTGTTCAGAATAGATCATTGCAGAGACAGTATTCGTTATAAAACGACTTAACGTTTGTTAGCCACACGGTGTGTACAGCGAAATAAATTGTGTTCAAAGCCTCAAAAATGCCAGCAAATCGCTGGCATTTTTTTTACTTTGAGCATTATACTTATACGTGCTAATAGTGAGTGTTTTGGCAGCGTATTAACATCATTGATTAGTGATCTTTTTTTGCTCAAGCATTTCTTTCCAATGCATTATCTCTGCCGGTAAAATAGGCGCAACACCTTTAAACCCAGCAACTTCAAGCATTTCTTCAACACTAACCACTCCTTTCTTACGCTTGAATACACCGCGTACATAAGCAATGGCATGTAAGCCACGCTCTGAATGAAACTTTTGCTCAATATAAAAATACTTATGATCCCATCCGACTAAACGCGTGCTTACTGTGTATTTTTGCATCGGTTTAATGTCTCGAATGTAGGTGATTGCCGTTGCGTTAACGATTGGAAACCAACGACGCTTCATAATATGCTGCAACAATCCAACCCGCTCAGTCATCCAAGTACGCGCTAAATCCATGATGCCTAAATACCGAGAGTTAGTCAGATGAAAATTTATATCACAATCAGTGGGTAATGCTTTAAATTCAATATCAATCGTATCAAGTAAGTCTTGGTAATCACGATTACGTTTAATTTTAAAAAACAATAAAATGAGTCGGAAATAGAGGTTCACGATAAAGGTCTAACCAGTTGTTAATGAGCAAAGTGTATCACAGCATATTGCTATGGCGAATATTCTGCTCTAATCTGTGCATATATTAGTATAAAAAAAGAATAATCTAATGAAATTTATTAATTTAGCGGCCTTGTTGACTGCAAGCTTATATACTCAATCTGCCTTTGCTGATTTTAATTACCCGGGCGAAGGGACTTTAAGTTACCCTACCGGGGTTGAGAAACCCTTTAAGTTTGGTTTTGGCTGGCAACAAGACACAGAGAAATTCACCATTGGTAATAAAACCTATGATATGTCGTTGCCTGAGTCTTACTCTGTCGCCATTACATTAAGTAAAGATGAGCAACAAATATGGGTACAGGAATTTAATAATGGGTTCTTCGAAGGGTTTCGTTGGCAAATTGGCGAGCACACTCTGGCATTAGAAAAACGTCAGTTTTCTGAAGCAGTCAAGGGCGATTATGTGATAAGCCTAGATAACCGAGACTACTTTTTTGCGCGCAACAATATCAGTATTGTTATTAAATTTGATAACGAGGGTATAAAAAACATCGCCATTGATGGCGTCACAAAAGACATGGGCACTAAACAATAGTGCCCATAGGGTAATTACACTTTCACCGTTTTACGATTAATGCCGTAATCTCTAAGCTTATTAGCCACCGCGGTATGGCTTAACCCTAAACGCTTCGCTAGCTGACGAGAACTTGGATACGCCGGATACAACTTACGAAGTAACGTGGCTTCAAAGCGTTTTACGGCTTGGTCAAGTGTGCCCTCAAAGTCTGACTCCAAATAGCCTAAATCATGTGTAAATGTTGGTAATTGTAAATGCTCAATTCTAAGCTCATTATCATCTAACAATGAAACAGCGCGATAAATCGCGTTTTCTAATTGTCGCACATTACCCGGCCACGGATAATCCTGTAAAAACCGTAAACATTCTTCCGATAAAACAGGCACCGAATGACCGTTTTGCTGAGCGTATTTTTGAATAAAATGCTCAGCGAGTGGACCCACATCCGCTTTTCTATCGCGAAGTGGCGCTATTTCAAGAGTCAAAACGTTGATACGATAGTAAAGATCTTCTCTGAAGGTGCCTTCTTGAACCATGGCTGGCAAATCTTTTTGAGTCGCCGCAATAATACGAACATTCACTTTAACTTCGTTTTCATCGCCTACTTTTCTAAAAGTTCCATCCTGCAAAAAGCGTAATAACTTAGTCTGCAACTGAGTCGACATTTCACCCACTTCATCTAAGAATACGGTGCCGCCATCAGCCTGCTCCAACACGCCTCGTTTTGGGGCTGCATTTTCCTCGTAACCTGCATAGCCAAACAGTTCAGATTCAGCAACATCATCTGGTAACGAGGCGCACGATAAAGCAATAAAAGGTTTTACAGAACGATTAGACGCATAGTGGCAAGCACGCGCTAAAAGCTCTTTACCCGTACCTGTTTCACCGGTTATTAAAATAGGTGCTTCGAGTTGCGCCATTTTCCGTGCTTCTCTGACAACACGACGCATAGCAGTACTAAAGTTATGAATAGTGGCAAAACTTTCTTGCCCATAACGACGAAAAGCACTGACCTGCTGACCAAGACGGCTTTGCGATTTAATATTAATAACAGCACCTGCAAGCACATCCCCTTCAACGCCTTGGGGAACTGAAATAGGCAGAATATCGGCAATAAAGTCTTCACCTGCCACTTCAACACGCGTGGTTTGTCCTAATACTTCTTTACCCTCAAGCCAGCGGGTGAAGTTAAAGCCTTTCAATAAATTATTTATATTAGCGCCAATGACTTCTTTTTCTGATAACTGTAAATCACGGCATGCTGCATCATTACATAAACGCACCCATCCTTTTGCGTCTATAGAAATAACGCCGTCGGGCAAGGCTCTCAGCAGTGTATTTAGCTCATTATGTTCTCGCTCAGAAGGTAAGAATGCAGTTGTTCGCACATCTTTTACGCCATCAATTAAACGAATTGATGGCATAATTTTTTGAAACTGCTCAAACTCTATCGGTGGAAAACTCACATACATTCGGCAATTAACCGAATCAACTTCGATACCTTTTAAATCGACCTGGTAACTTACCAAAATATTGAGAATTTCTTGTGCGATACCAATTCGGTCGGCACAGTGAATATCTAAACGCATTACATCCTCAAAGAACGGGAACCTATAGTATGAGAATAATACGCTAACTCCCCATTTCTGGGTAGTCTATTGTAAAGATTTTTGGACAAACGTGTGCAAAAAACTCAATTACTTGGGTACTTGGTCCACTCTTGGCCATCTAATTGGATATAAGGCTGTCCTTTAATGTACATCATAACGGTATCTTGGTTTTCAGCGACTACCGGAGCACTTGGTAAATTATCAAGCACACGCTTAACAGGCACCGTACCCGCAAATACATCCAGTTTCATGGTGTTATTGATAAGTTCAGACAACGAAAAATAGCTCATCGTCTGTTGTACATCATTCAAACCGCTGTGTTTAACATCAGGACCAATAAACTTCACGGCAGTGGGTACAGACACAATTGACGGGCTTGGGATTTCACGAAGACCTGCAAATTGTAGTTTATCACCCTCTAATGCTGCGCCATGTTCAGGCACAACCATTAACAGTACATTGCGCCCTTCTCTTTCAAGCTGACTAATAAAGTCATCAATATCACTAAATAAATGCTGCTGGCGAATTGGATAACTCTTTAGGCTATTCATGCGAGAGCGGCCCGCTAGCTGATTACCATCATGCAAGCTAATCGTGTTGTAATAAAGCGCACGTGGCTGCCTGGTATTTTTATGGCTCTCCAACCAATTACTTAAGATAGCGGCATCTGAATAAATAGGCTTTCCATCGAAACCATATTGCGCAGCTTGAAATTGACTAAAATCCAAATTAGGCACTGACACGCCACCGTATTGTTTGATCAAGCCAATAAAGTCATCAAAATGACCATCATGATTTAATGCCACGCTCGTGTTGTAACCTAGCTGCGATAAGTTACTAAATAATTGACACTCTTTAGCCACAGGTTTAAACAGTTGGTCTTGAGGAGTTTGCCCACAACTCGCACGCAGTAACCTTATTGCTGCAGGACCACTGTATGAGGTTGCTGAATTAAAATTACTAAACAAAATATCAAAGTTATCAAATAAATCACGCGGTCTCACACCAATGGCGTCCAGGTCCGCAGTGGCCAAAGAGCAAATATTAAGCACAACCACGTCAAAGGGTTGTCCATTGAAGTTAGTCGGAAATTGGCTTTTTAGTTGAGTTTGTTGCTGATAAAAATCATCGAGTTGTTGATCAAACGTTTTTTGTGGTGACGAACTCGACACTGCGACAGGTACCTGTTTTTTCGTTGATTGATTATTCACAACCACAGGGGTTGAGAGTGTATCTGTTACTGTCGTCGCACTCAGCCAATAAACGTAAATAAACCCGATCACTGAAATACTGGTGTAGCGTATCCATTTTACTGAATACCAATACACCACGACTAAAACAAACAGCCCCAGTAATATATCAACACTGATCACTCGCGTCGCAATCTCCGCAAAGTAAGCAAAGCTGAAGTCTTGTACATTTTCAGCTTGTTTAGTTAAACGTGAAATGGGGGGGAGCCACGAATCGTGATACAAAAGTGCAGCCCCAACTACGACACTGATACTCTGTTTTAAATACGTTAACCATTTGATTTGAAATGACACGGCTAAAAAAGCAAAAAACGCTAAATTTGCGACGAGATCAAATGAAATATCACCACGACTATAAAGAAAAAACTTTACTAAAAAGTATAAGTTCCAAACACCTAATCCTGAAAGCCTCACTGAGAATCCTTTTTCTGTTTTTTGGGAGTATAGGGCGTTAATAACACATGCCTAAAAGTCAATGTACGGTAAATGCTTACTATTTTTTTAAACAAGATTTTACCTGTATTACTAATCAAAACCCCCAATAATAAAGCGATAATAAAAGTAATAAAGAACTGATTTAAACTCATATTTGCTCACCTTTTAAAGTTACTTTTACGGGTTTAGAGATAGGCCTAATCACCTTTTTAAATTCAGGAGTCTCCTTATTCAATGAAGAAATATCAGCTGTTTTAGCATCAAAAACATAACTGACATTTTCTTTTAATTGCTCGGTGTAATCAGGCACGTCAACATTGGTATACCTGCGCTGCAGATGACGGCATTCTTGCTGAATGTAGAAATGATCTGCAATCACATTTTTCGACATAAAAAAGTCGCTAATTTCAAGCTTAAATAAATGCTTAATCGCACTTTCTACGTCATGCTCACGACACGCATGTAAATACAGGTAAATATAATCGTCAGCAAAGCTAAAAATATCCCCTTCACGTTTTACATGAAACAAATGCAGCGGGTGTATTGCATCTATACGGGGTAAAAGTTGTAACATAACAAGCACCCCGCTAACACCTAAATTTGCAGCTGAGTCACTATGCTTAGCAACTTGTTCAACAAATTTATTTATCGGCAGATACCCTTTAGTCAGTACGTTTTCACTGTATTTCAATACCTCATCAATTGAGTTAGGAAGTGGTCTTGAAAACTGGAATCCTTGGATTGATTGAATTTGTGATTGTAACCGCGAAGGCTCAGAGAAACTGTATAAAATAAGGTTCACGCCTAACGTTAAAAAGAGGCACTCATCTTGATGGCGAATAATGCCATCTACATTTTGAATGACTAGCTTTAACTTTCGACCACATTGTTTGCGAAGCGAAAAGCACTCACCAGCCAATGCAGACAAATCAGTGTAGCGCGTTACCGAAAACACTAATGTAGCAGCTTTTTTTGTAAGGCCAAGTTTATACAGTGCATTATTATCTTCGACTATTTTATAAGACAGCGGTAACTTCGTCCCTTGCGGCAACGCATGTTTAACAAGCCATACCTCATCTTCATCTAATCCTTGTTGCGATGATGTTTGCTCATTCGACTCTTCTAAATGAGCATCAAAAACGCTCAATTGCCCCTGCAAAAGCTCACAATTTATAGAATGACCCGCAATTACGCCATCTTTATGGCTCCAATAGTCATATTCTAAGGTACGAATTGAGGCTTCTTGAGTAATAAAAATTTGGCCATCAAAAAGCGTATTTAAAGCCAGAAACTGGCGCCTTACATCACTAATACGCGAGCCCGAAATCAAGAATATAACTGTTACGTTTTTAGCAATAGATAAATCACGGTAAAACCCGAGCTTTTTAGTTAATTGCGCTTCAGTAAGAGGTACTAGCAGCTCTGAATCCAAGTGTAAAATCAGTGTACTATTTCGAAGCTCTTTATATTGTTTTAATTCCTGAATCACGCCGCGAGAGAAATGTAAGTTTTTTGCTAAATTTGCATCGTGATGTAAATGAAAAGGATGCAGCAAACCTTGCTCAAAAAGGCTAAATAATAGCGTGTTATTTTCACTCTCAAAAAACACCTCAACGTGCTCAGAGAGCAGGAAAACAGGGTCTTTATTACTAGCTAATAGGTGTCTTACTAACTCTAATAACTGATTGTCTAAAGATGCCAACAGTGCATAATTTGCACAGCGCTTGAGCGCTGAGTAAGCGTTTTGTAATCCTGTAATTTGTAAATGGGGCACCAGAAAATCCTTTTAAAAGATACTTTAGCGCTAGTTTTAAGCGCTATTCTATATATAATGCGGCTTATGTCCATGTATCGTAGACAAATTAAATTCAGTTTTTGCCGTTATAGGTCTATTAGATGAATGACTTTGCATTTAAAAAATCAACTGTTTTAACAAAAAATGACATTGACAATTTATTACGCCAATTTGGCGGAAAAAATCAAGGTTATATTGAAATAGTCGACGTTGAAAAAAACCGTCAAACGATCGATAAATATCCTTTAATTAAAGATATCGCTTTATCTATTAAAGATACACAACAAGATAAATTATTTAACAAAAGCACATACTAAAGAATGAAAAAGATTTTCGTGAAAGGGATAAAAGGAGGTACTGGAACCACATCGGTAGTGGCAAACCTTGCGTGTGCTTTAAGAAAATCACATGAAACAGTCTATGTAATAGATCTCGATCCTAAAAGCGACATAGGCTTACACCTAGGGCTTGCATGGGACCATTTACTAGGATGGAGTGATTACGCCGATTTTGCATCTGCCAGTGAGCAGTTCCATCAAGATAATGACGGCGTCACGTTCTTACCGTACGGAAGTGGCTCAAACACAAAAAGCAGCTTTAAAGATATAATAAATCATTGCCAGCAACTTCATGACAGCGATGACGCGTGGTTCTTATTTGATTGCCCTGCACATATTAATGCACTTGAATACCCGCTTGACTCTGAAGATATTTTTCTTGAAGTCATCAATTGTGACGCCATATGCCATAGTTTGATGTATAAGCAACTGAATTTTTTAAAGCAGTCTGGTTCATCGTGGCAGCACTACTTCTTGACTAATCGTTTTAATTCAGCGTCTGAATTAGAGTCTGACTTATTACAGCTATGGCAATCTGAATTACCTCTTTTTGCGCCTTTATACATCAACAAAGACGAAGCTATCATGGAAGCAACCGCATTTCGTAATGTGGCGATTAATTGTGCTCCATACAGTGTTGCCAACGATGACTTTGAAACCTTAGCCGGTTGGCTCGTTAGTCGTGCAAACAATAATGAATCATAAGCCAACAGCAATGAAATTACCTGAACGTATCATCAAAACCTGCTTAGGCTTCTTATTTACAAAGAAGATAACTCGTTTTGTGTTTTTTAAATTTCATGGCTACTTTAATCAGCATAAAATAAGCCTACTTGGGGCATTTATTCTGCCTTTTTTGGTGTTATTTTTATCCTTGTTTATAAAACTGGACAAAAACAGAAAAAACCAAATAAAACAAAAGTTAAAGTACTTTTATCCGCATGTAACGCGCCCCGTTGTCACACCCAGTAACTGTGTACGCATTTTATTGCAAAGTATTTATTTAGCCTTGTTCAACACCACAACAACATCACAGGCACAGATAAGCTATGAGCAGCGTAAAACATGGCGAAAAATAAAGCATTCACTCAGAATACTGCGCCTTGTCGACAAAAAATTAGTGCGTGCATTTAAGCGACTTTGGCTGTTTGCTAAAACAAACCCATCAGCAGAATCTTACCAGCGTATTAGTAAAGCTGAAATTTGGAACAATCGCATACTGAAAATCGCGTTTTTCACCATACTCATTTTTGCTGTGGCAGTTTTTGTCACGGTGCCTTTCAGTATCGAAGCACAAGCGGTGTTCATTAGTTTACTGCTTATCGTTGCCTACTCGCTAAGGCGCGTTGAAGGACAGATGGCCACCATCACCATGATCACGCTGGCAGTCACAACATCAACACGTTATTTATGGTGGCGCTACACCGACACGCTTAACTGGGATGACCCCGTCGCATTAGCGTTAGGTATTGGCTTATTATTAGCTGAAAGCTATGCGTGGCTGGTGCTTATTTTAGGCTTTTTTCAAACCATTAACCCACTAAAACGTAAGCCTTTACCACTTAATGAAGACACGTCAACGTGGCCAACCGTCGACATTTATATTCCGACTTACAATGAGCCATTAAGTGTCGTTAAACCTACCACTATTGCTGCCCAAAGCATCGACTGGCCTGCTGATAAGTTAAACATCTACATTTTAGATGATGGTAAGCGTCCTGAATTCGCTGAATTTGCAAGACAAATTGGGGTTGGCTACCTAACTCGCTCAGACAATAATCACGCTAAAGCGGGTAATATGAATCAGGCTATGAAAGTGACACAGGGCGAATATATCGCTATTTTTGACTGCGATCACATCCCTGCCCGCTCTTTCTTACAAATGACTATGGGGCAATTTCTTAACGACAGCAAAGTGTGTCTAGTGCAGACTCCACATCACTTTTTCTCTGCGGATCCATTTGAACGAAATTTAAAAAACCATCGAAAAATCCCGAATGAAAACATGCTGTTTTATGGCTTAATTCAAGACGGAAATGACATGTGGGACGCTACATTTTTCTGTGGTTCGTGTGCTGTACTCAGGCGAAGTGCGCTTGAAGAAATAGGCGGTTTTGCCGTTGAAACCGTCACCGAAGATGCTCACACTGCATTAAGAATGCAGCGTGCAGGCTACAAAACCACCTATATCAATATTCCACAAGCTGCAGGGTTGGCTACTGATAGTTTATCGGCACATGTGGGTCAAAGAATTCGCTGGGCACGAGGGATGGCGCAAATTTTCCGCTTAGATAACCCTTTGTTTGGTAAAGGCCTGAATATTGCTCAACGACTCTGTTATCTCAATGCAATGTTACACTTTTTATCTGGTATCCCTCGCATTGTCTTTTTAACGGCCCCGCTTGCACTAATTTACTTCAATGCACAAATTATCTATGCGCCTTTTGTGGCTATTTTCTTATATATAGTGCCAACATTATTGCAGGTAAAAATTACTAACTCTCGTATTCAAGGTAAGTATCGTTACTCTTTTTGGGGGGAGGTCTATGAGTCTGTTCTTGCGTGGTATATTTTAAAGCCCACCACAGTTGCGTTAATTAACCCTAATAAAGGAAAGTTTAATGTGACCGAAAAAGGGGGATTAAACGACACCGATCATTACGACTGGACTATTTCAAGGCCTTACATCATCCTTTTACTTATCAATGTTATCGGCATGACCTATGGCGTATTCAGACTCTTTTTTGGTGATACATCACAGATAGGTGTGTTAATTATCAGTATGTTATGGGCAAGCTACAACGTTATAATTCTGGGTGCTGCGGTTGCCGTTGCAGCTGAAGCAAAACAAGTACGTAGCTCACACCGAATTAAAGCTAACTTCCCTGCTGCAATTAGATTAGCCAACGGACACACGATAAAGGTCAAAATCACCGATTACTCTGATAACGGCGTCGGGCTTGAAACAGAACATAGCCACCTGTGCCGTGTAAACGATAAAGTTGAACTACTAATGAGTCGAGGATTTAAGCAGTATTCATTTGCCACCTACATTTGCAACACACGCGACAAACAATTGGGCTTAACGCTTCGTGATCTAGATTTAGAAAAACAAAAAGCGTTTATTCAATGCACCTTCTCTCGTGCAGATGCTTGGCTTGATTGGCAAGAAAACTTTAAACACGATAAACCGTCATACAGTTTTTCAAATGTATTTTACACCAGCCTTCGAGGCTTTAAGAACTTGATTTTCCACGCTCCAAATGAATTAAGACCCGTCATTGTATTTGTATCGCAGGTCTTATATTTTGTGGCCTCGTTATTACCTAAAAAACCAACAAAAGCGTTTAAACCATCATGATGAAATCACTATTAACCTTGTTATTAGCAGTTGGCACTCTCAGTTTATCTGGCTGGGCTATGAGCGCAGAGCCACTCCCTGATAAATCTATTTTTGATGATGGTTACCCTGAAAGTGCCCCTGTCGAGAGTTTAACGCTCAGTTTTGAACAATTAGGGCTTAGTAAGTTTAAACTTGATGGCGTGAGTAGTAATACACGTGTTGAGTTTACCAACCGTTTAGACAGGCTCGGGAAAAAGTTAACGCTTAACTTTTCATATACTTACTCACCTTCTTTAATAGGCCGAGTCTCGCATCTAAAAATATTTTTCAATGAAAACTTAGTCACTGTATTACCTGTTGACGATAAAAATACGGTACTCGGCAGTGTAGCCGAGCACAGTGTTGCGCTTAATCCCAAGCTAATTAAAGATTTTAACCAAGTGCGTTTTGAACTCATCGGTTACTACGATTTAGTGTGCCAAGACGATTACAGTAAAACAATTTGGGCAGAAATTGGCAAAAGTAGTCATATCAGCATTGAGAGACAATCACTTGCACTTGAAAGTTTACTTGAGTATTTCCCGGCGCCGTTTTTTGACTCGCGTGATTACACCAAGCTGACATTGCCATTTATTTTTTCTTCGCAACCCGATGAGCCAACACTGGAAGCTGCCGCTGCACTATCAAGTTTTTTTGGTGCGCAAGCGAAATGGCGTAAAGCGCAGTTTCCTGTCCATATCAATAGTACGCCCACTGAGCATAGTGTGGTGTTTGCAACCAATGATAATAAGCCTGACTTTTTACTAAATTATCCCGATGTCGATAAGCCAACAATCGAAATCATCAGCAGCCCGACACATCGCTATGCAAAAGTTTTATTAGTGTTA
Source organism: Pseudoalteromonas sp. bablab_jr011 (assembly GCF_016464045.1). NCBI lineage: Bacteria > Pseudomonadati > Pseudomonadota > Gammaproteobacteria > Alteromonadales > Pseudoalteromonadaceae > Pseudoalteromonas > Pseudoalteromonas sp. bablab_jr011. Next base: position 23,260 of record NZ_JACDWU010000266.1, read on the forward strand.
GGCAAAAACACAGAGCAATTAAAAGAGGCGGTTGTTGGATTAGTGTTTGGCTATAAAGTCATGACAGGTCGAAGCGCCACCGTTGACGCAATTGCCAGCCTGCCTTTAAGAAAAGCTTACGATGCGCCGCTGTGGGTTCGTTCAGACCGTGCTGTGAGTTTTGATGAATTTATCGAATACCCGACCCAATTACAATCACAAGGCTTTCGTGGACAACCTGTCCGTTTAGACTTACGCTTTGCGCCCGACTTATTTACATGGCGCGAAAATGGCATTCCCATTACGCTCAACTACCGCAACACCCCTGTTGAACATGGCATGTTGTCGCGCTTAAATATGCTTATAAATGGCAAATTTGTAGATGGTTTTATTCTTGAGAACGACCATGGTAAAACCATTACTACGCAAACGTTACTGCCGCTATTATCAGACATAAACCCGAGCCAATCACGCCAAGATTTTGAGCTAACAGGGCTTGATTTAACCACTAACAACCAACTCACTTATGACTTTAACTTTGCCGTTGTAAAAACAGGCGAATGCAGTGCGATTCCTGCCGGTGGCGAATTTGGTGCTATCGATGGCAGCTCTACAATTGATGTGAGTAACTTCCATCACTATATTGCTTTACCCAATTTACGAGCATTTGCGAGTGGCGGTTTCCCCTTTACGAAATATGCCGATTTACATCAAAGTACTTTAGTGATGGAGGCTAATAGCTCTACAAATGCGATTAGCTTACTGCTGAATTTTACAGGCCATTTAGGGGCGATTACCGGTTATCCTGCTCATCGTTTGAGTATTCAATTTCCAAGTAGTCAGCTAGATTTTGCTGACAAAGATATTGTCATTATTGGTAAACCAGATTCATTTTTAAGCTCGGTCGCCGAAAACAGCTCTCTCAGTGTATTGATTGATAATAATCAACGTATTGTCGATCAAGCTATTTATAATGGTGCTTATGACAGTACCGATGCCGAAAAAATTAAAGTCAATATACGGAGTTTGGGCCGTTTAGCCATTATATCTGGTTTCCAATCACCTTTTGATTCTGACCGCTCAGTAGTGTCTTTAATTGCCACTAACGACAATGCTTACTCATTGCTTACAGATGCACTATTAGATAACGCGAAAACATCACAAATAATGGGTAGCTCTGCAATTATTAATAACCAAGGCATTAAAACCATAAAAACCGATGACCAGTATTTTGTTGGCCACGTGCCAATCCACACGTTAATTTGGTTCCATTTTTCAGACCAACCTTTGTTGTTGGCTATTTTATCAATTCTTACCCTACTGCTCATTTCATTTATGTTATGGCGACTATTAATGTTGTTAACAAAGAAACGTTTATCTGAAGGAGATAAAGCATAATGAAAACTCTTGCTTCTTTGCTATTCGTTTTAGCATTTTCAACACCCGCTTTTGCACAATTAACCTGTGCAGCGTGGCCACAGTGGAATACGTTTAAAACGCATTTTATTTCGCCTAAAGGACGTGTTATCGATTTAGGCAGCGAATATGATATAACGACATCGGAGGGTCAATCATATTCACTTTTCTTCGCCTTAGTTGCCAACGATCAAGCCAGCTTTGATACATTATTAGAGTGGACGGAAGTTAATCTTTCTGAAGGCGATTTAAGTACGCGCCTGCCTGCATGGAAATGGGGTATAAAGGAAGGTGAAGGTAAAATTTTAGATTCAAACCCAGCCTCTGACTCTGATTTATGGATAGCATACACTCTCTCTCAAGCAGCCAAACTATGGCAAGACAGGCGCTATGCAGTGCTAAGCAGTGTGCTTGCAGAACGTATTATTCGTGAAGAAACCGCACAGCTTCCTAAACTGGGGATTACATTACTGCCTGGACCTAATGGCTTTAAGGACGGAAACACTTGGAAGCTTAATCCAAGCTATGCCCCACTGTTTATCCTTAAGCAATTTGCTGAACTTTATCCGCACTCTCCTTGGCAGCAATTGCATGACAACTCTGCCAATATGCTTATTAGCACAGCCGCTAAAGGGTTTAGCCCTGACTGGGTTAATTACAATGCAGAGCAAGGCTTTTTTCATGATAAACACGCACCTGCTCTGGGAAGTTATAATGCAATACGGGTTTATTTATGGGCCAGTTTGATGGCTGAAGATGCGCCTTACAAATCAGCATTAATGAAACAATTAACCCCCATGGTTGAGCACATTGTTTCTTCAGGCAAAGTGCCCCTAGAAACACAGGCTGTCACGGGGAAAGTATCAGGTACGGGACCTATTGGCTTTGGGGCTGCACTGTTGCCATTTTTAGCGGCAGAGAATGCATCGCAATCAATCACCGCATTACAACAGCAAATGATGATGGACACCGGTTTTATTAGTAGCCGCTACTATGACAGTGTGTTGTATTTATTTGGCACGAGCGCATTAAGCAAACGCTTCAGCATTAATAAAAATGGCGAACTCATTACGAACTGGAGTGCTAAATGCCAATAAAATGGTTACTTGCTGCAATTATAGCAAGTCCGAGTGCAATCGCCTCTTCGACACAAAACAGCCTTGATACCCAATCTATTGATTGGTTAATAAGCCAAGTGCAACTCGGTGAGATAGAGCTAGACACTGAACTTATGACCAATAGTTTAGATAAGCTGTTGAGTATCGCGCCTAAAGACACGCAAGTGCAGTGTGCAGAGATACGCGTGCTGTATGCGCTGAAAGAAACAGAGCAAGCCAACAACTTGCTTGCAGGTATTGCTCAACAGCCCCACCCCTGTGTTGACAGCCTTGTGCTTTTGGCCAGAGTAAATAACGAAGATAAAGCCACGATTCAACAGGCTCGCCTGCGTGCGCGTGCGGGTCAATATGCTGCAGCAGTTAAAATTTACAATACGTTATTTAAATCGACTTATCCGAATATCGAGTTCGAGCTTGAGCATATTAATTGGCTAGCCCAAGACAGCAGCCAATATCAACACGCCCTAAGGGGGTATCGTTCTTTAATGAAACGCTACCCAAATAGCGGCCGTTTTGAGTTGGCTTATGCCCGTCATCTTATTAAGAAAAATCCTGAAAATGCACACGCGATTGACCTGCTAAGTCACTACGCACACAGTAATCAATATGGTGTAGAAGCCGAATTTGCTTGGCTTTCAGCACTCGAAGACATGCCGCTTACCCAACAAACCATGCGTGCCTATGCACGTTATTTTGAAGCGTACCCAAAAAGCAGTAAGGGGCAGTTACAATTTAGTGATTTTGAAAAAAAATACCAAGCAGAGCAAAGAAAGCTTGCAGATCCTGCCTACAAAGCGTGGGTTAGAGGCAACCAAGCACTTGAAAAGAAAGATTTTTCAAAAGCACAGAGGTATTTTAATTCTGCGTTATCAGGGCGTCCAACAGACCCAGAAATCTATAATAGTTTGGGTTTGCTTAATCTTCGGCAAGGCAATAATGAGCAGGCTTACAACTTTTTTAAAAAAGCACAACAATTCAGCACAGATGTAAATCGTATTACCGTATTAAAAGGCTTAGCAAACACAGCACGATTTTGGCAGTACATCGATGAGGCAAAATCGGCACTCAGTGCATCACACTTTAAACGTGCTGAACTTAAGCTAAATTTAGCCGACACTCTCGATGAAGACCCAGACACCGTGCTGTTTTACCGCGCACAACTTGCTGAACAAAGTGGTCAATATCAAACGGCTATGAATTTGTATAAGCAAGTATTAAAAAACGATCCTCTGGCAGAGTCGACCCTAAGCGCAATGCTTCGCCTCAGTGCGTCAGATGGTAATTATACGAGAAGCCATCAGTTTTATAATGGCTTAAGCACTCAGCAGCAAGCGCTTATAGCCCAAGATTATACACTTTTACAAACTCAGCAATTACGTGAACAAGCCGATGAATTAACCGCCAAAGGAGACCTCGATGGAGCAGTACAACGCTTATTAGTCGCCATAAAACAAAGCCCGCGCCAAAGTTGGTTGTACTATGATCTAGCAAACTTATACCAACAACAGGGGTTGGTTGATCATGCCAAAGCTCTTTACAAAAAAACCTTATGGCAATTCCCTCTTGATGCTGAGCTTCGCTACAGCCATGCTTTGTTTTTACGCTCATTGAATGACTACGAGGGGGCATTAGCAACCCTTGATTATATTCCAAATAACGCACGCACTGAGCAAATTAATGTATTAACTGAGCAACTGAGTATTAATGCCAAACTTGAAAAACTCGCGACAAATAATACGGCAACGAATAAAGCTACAATTATTTATAAACTCACGGAATTAGAAGCGCAACCACTCACCCCGCTTATGCAGGCAGAGCTGGCAACTCAGTGGCGACAAATTAATGAAAATAACTATGCTATTCGACAGTTAAAGAAGGCGCTTACGCGCGATCCAAGTCTCAACCCTTACTGGCATATGCTCTATGGTGGCTGGCTTATCGAAAGCGCTAATCAAGCAGACACCGACACATGGCTTGCGCATTACCAATTACCCACTAAGGCAACTGAGGCCGAGCAAGCGCAGTGGTTAGCTTTGCAAATTAACTACATTAACACCTTTGAGCAAGGACAACGTCGTATTGCAAAACTGAGCTCACTCGATCAGCAACACAATAATAATCCCCAATTAGCTGAAGCCCTTATCACTGCGTATATTGAACAAAGTGAAGGCAACGCTGCAATCAACCGATACCAACAACACACTGCGGCCGGATTCAGTGTTTCGATTGATACCGCATTGGCAGTTGCTAAATTAAGTCGAGAGCAAGGTGAGCACCTTTTAGCGGATCACATCATTACAGAACAGGTCCATGCTGTTAATGCACAAGAGGCATACCGCCAACAACAGCTAATGGCTGCCCTCGGTAATGTTGAAAACCAGTCAACAGCCCTCAAGCTCGCTCAACAATTACTCGCCAAGTCAAACAATAATGCCGAGCTTTATTATCAAGCGGCATCCGTTGCCGATTCGCTTGAACAAACTACCCGTGCAGAGAATTGGTATCGTACTGCAATCGCCCCGCAAACACACAACCACACCACTCTCAGTGATGAACAAAATTATGCGCTTTACGCGCTGGACGACGATGCACCTTGGTACGTCAATAATGCGAAACGCCAGTTGCAGCGTATTGAGCGCGATGAGCAGGCATATATTACTGCGGCCATCAACCTTAGCAGCCAAACCAGCACTCAAAATGAGTCATCATTAGGGGCCGGCGCTACTCCCATAGAGGCTGGTTTCCCGCTTTTTGGCGGCACCGGTATTGTTAAACTCGATCCGATGACGATTTCAAGTCAAGAAACACGTTTTGATGAAACTTTCGCGGGTAGCCGCTACGGACAAGGTGCGTTGTGTATTTTCGATTGCCCATTGACCAGTATTAAGCCGAAGCAACAAGGTATCGATATTGGCCTTGCGTGGCAAAACGAACAGTGGCGCTTTGATATTGGCACGACCCCACTGGGCTTTTTAGTTGAGGACATTGTTTGGGGCATTGATTACAACGGCGATATTGGTGATTTTGGCTATGGTGTTACAGTGAATAAACGCCCTGTCACCAGCTCAGTTTTATCGTATGCGGGTCTAGAAGATGTATTCACTAACCAAGTGTGGGGTGGCGTACGCGCTACACAACTTCAGCTCAGCCTTTCTCACGATCTAGGACTCGACTGGGGATTTTGGGGCAGCACAAACTATCAATTGCTCAAAGGTAAAAACGTTAAAGACAATCAAAGTTACAGTCTTATGGGGGGCAGTTACTACCGAGCCATCCGACAGCGAGATCAAGAGTTAAGCTTGGGCATTAACCTCTTACACTGGTCTTATAAATATAATTTAAGTGAAGAAACGTGGGGTCATGGTGGCTATTACAGCCCGCAAAACTACTTAGGGGCTTCTTTTCCCGTGGTTTATGATCACCGAATTGGTCACAATTTTATTTATCGTCTTCGTGCGGGTGTATCGTGGTCAACAACAACGACTGACGAAATTGAATTTTTCCCGAACGATGCTCTTTTACAGGCTCAAGCACACGCGCAAACAGACGTAACCGGAGTGACGCCTATTTTTGAAGATGATAAAAGTAATGGGCTTTCTTATAACTTAGGAGCCAGTTTTGAATACCGTTTTACACCCCATTGGTTTTTTGGCGGATATTTAAATTTAGATCGTGCAGATTTTTACGAACCAAACTATGCACAGTTCTATTTTAGGTACTACTTTAAGCCGGTTTATAGTGAACTGACCTTCCCTGGAAAGCCCGTTGTACCTTACCAAAGCTACTAAACACTGGCCTATAACCCTTCCCCTGAACTGAAGGTCTATGTATACTGTAGCGCGCATGTAGCTAGGATAAGGGTGTGTCTCTTACCCTCAAGTTCATAACTTGAACAACAAACCATTATCTTAGCTGCATCACACACATGGCCGCCCGTTCAACAATAAAATACACAGAACGACCAATGCAAAAATAATAAGGCCTCAACAAAAACTTAAAGTTAGGAAGTAAATATGAGTTCATTACCTAAAGCAGGTGACTTTTTAGGGCATCCTAAGGGGTTATTCCTGTTGTTCGGCACAGAAATGTGGGAACGATTTGGTTATTACGGCATGCGTGCCATTTTAGTGCTGTACTTAGTTGCACTTGTTCAAGAAGGTGGTTTTGGTTGGTCAAATGCTGATGCATTGAGCCTTTACGGTACCTTCACTATGGCTGTTTATATTACGCCATTACTTGGTGGTTGGTTAGCTGATAACGTGCTAGGTCAGCGTAAAGCAATTATCCTCGGTGGTTTATTAATGGCTGCTGGCCATTTTACCATGGGTATTCCTCACAGCTATTTAGCAGGCCAAGAAGAAAACGTTTTCTATCTTGGTTTAACACTACTGTGTTTAGGTAATGGTTTATTTAAGCCAAACATCTCAACAATGGTAGGTGATCTATATAAAGAAGGTGATCAACGTCGTGATGGCGCGTTCACTATTTTCTATATGGGTATCAACTTAGGGGGTGCGCTTGGCCCACTTATCGCTGGCTATGCTGCTGCATCAATGGGCTGGCAATGGGGCTTTGTAGTGGCAGGTATCGGTATGGTTATCTCTGTACTAATGCAACTTGCACTGAGCAACAAATACCTAGGCGATATCGGTGTGGTTCCTTCTGCTAAGCTTTCACAAGCACAATCAGAATCAAACACGAAAGAGCCACTGACTAAAGTGGAAACTGACCGTATTAAAGTTATCTTCACAATGAGTGTATTCAGTATCATCTTCTGGATGGGGTTTGAGCAAGCAGGTGGTCTTATGAACCTATTTGCCAACGACTACACTAACCGTATGCTATTTGACTTTGAAGTACCTGCATCTTGGTTCCAATCGTTAAACTCTATTTTCATCATTGTATTTGCACCGCTCGTTGCCATTATTTGGTTAAAACTTGATAAGCGTGAGCCTAACTCACCAGTTAAGTTTGCTATTGCACTTATCTTCTTAGCACTTGGCTTTATCACCATGATTTTGGCACTAATGACGCAAGGTCAAGGCGATAACCTGCAAATCAGCATGATGTGGCTCGTGTTATTTTACTTATTCCATACACTTGGTGAGCTATGTTTATCACCAATTGGTTTATCAATGGTAAGTAAACTAGCACCACTGCGTTTAGCGTCAATGCTTATGGGTATTTGGTTCCTGTGTACAGCTGTTGCAAACAAGATTGCAGGTTTCGTAGGTTCTTTCCTAGGCGAAGGCGAAGCGGCTGTTGAAAATGCAATGGGTATCTTTATTGGTTTAGGTGCGACAGCAATCATCTCTGCTGTCATCATGTACTTATTAAGCGATAAACTTGTTAAGTGGATGCACGGTGCTGAAGGTCAGCATGTGCCTCACACACAAGAACACATTCTTGCAGAAGAGCTAGAAGTGACTGCTGAAAAGCAATAATACGTTTCCCCACAGCGCCTGCTGTGGGGATTTTCTTTCTAAAGGCTACTTCCCCGTCCTCAATACTGATACTATAATCCAACGTTAATCGGTATATCGGCAAGGACGTTACATTGCGCTTTTTAATTCAACTGTCAGTTTTTTTAACTATTTCATTACTCGCAGCCTGCGGGGGTGACAAAACAACAAAAGAAACAGCAGTCCCCCCGACTCAAACCGGGTTAATTATTTCTGCCGATAATGGCTTAACTGAGCAGTTTGATAATGGCAAAGTCATTCTCACAGCCCCAAAGAATACCGTCACAACAGACACAACGTTCACGTATACATCAACAGCTGCGACACCTACCGATACTGACCAAGGCATTGTCTCTGCGCGCTATACATTCAGACCGAATAATGTGGTTTTTTCAGACCCACTAACCTTAGCGATTAAGCTACCAGAGCAACAAGCTGATGTTGTTTTTAGCATCGTAATTTTAAAAAATGAGCAATGGCAGCCCCTTACTACAATAAAAAATGACGATGACTTTGCAGTCAGTCAAATCACTGAGTTTGGCACATTTGCTTTAAAGTCGCGCAGGGTGCCTGCGGTCAGTAAAACGATTGGTGAACAATGTGATGATAACGCAACATCACAAACCGTCCGCTTTATCCATGTAGCTGACTTACATGCTCGCTTTGGGTTTAAAGAGCAGCTTTTTAGTCGTATCCGCAGTTATTACGACAATGCAAAGCAAGCGAACCCAAACACCCTCTTTACGAATGGTGGGGATGACTATGAAAAAGGCACGGTTGCTGAACAAACATCGCAAGGCTTAGCTACGGTTGAAGCCATTAAAGCAATGGCATTTGATGTGAGGGTTATTGGTAACCACGATTACGCCTGGGGTCCTGAGCAATTACTTGATTTTGCCGATGACGATAATGCCATTGTGCTTGCCAGCAACACGGAATACGACGGTAATGCCGACATTGAATTTGCAGCGGTTGATTTTTCAGTGGTAAAGGTAGGCTGTCTGCGTATTGGTTTTTTTGGCATGACTTCGGTGCCATGGAATGAGCTTGATAATCCGATTGAAGATGATCCAATTCCAGATTTTATTGCTAACTTCAAAATGAACTGGCAATGGCAGGAAGTGGCAGAGCAAATCGTTAATCAATATCGACAAGACGTAGACTACATGGTGATGGTAAGCCACCTTGGGGAAGGCACTGATACGCGTATTGCTACCACTGTATCTGGCATTGACTTAGTGCTCGGTGGGCACACCCATGGCGGCGAAAATTATCAAACTCTCGAAAACGGCAGTCTTGTAATTCAGCCAAACTTTTTTGCCCAAGGTCTAACCGATTTAACCTTAACCTTCGACCTTAAAGATAAAAGTATCACCGATGTTGATTACAATACGGTGTCGACCAGCGACATAATGACAGTTAGCACAGACACAAAAACAGCAATAGACGAAATTATGGGCCGCTATGCCCCCGACGCCAATACCGAAATTGCCGTGTCTGAAAACTACCCAAGCGCTGAGGAAGTAGCCCTGCTCACAGCGAAAGCAACAAAACAACAATTTGCAGCTATTGATGCAGCCCTTTTTGATGCAAGCCAAGTACAAGATCGCTGGTTGCCCGGCACACTCACACAAGAAGATTTTCATGCCGCGTTTAAAGTTGAGCGCCAACCCTCAAATACATCAGGCTTCAATGCAATTTACCAAGTCAATGTCACAGGTGCTGAGCTTAAAGCCATGGTACAAAGCCAACCTGAGTGGGTTTACTTAGCCCCCGCGAGTATTGACGATGCTGCACAGTATCAAGTGGCACTTTTTAAAGGCCCTGCCCTCAATAGCACCTTATTCTTCCCGACTGTGCCAGCATTAGAGGCAAATTTATTGGCCGAAAGTTGGTGGATACTGGATAACTATGCCCGTTTTCGTACCAGCCAGTGTTTATATTTAGACACAGAGAATACACTGAGTGCCTGCGAAAATGAGGATGTAGTCACTGTCTGGAATTTTAATGATCCGAGCCAAGGGTTTAAAAGTGACTTAGGTCCCGCAGCTCTTAACTTCTTCGACCCAGAACAACGTAATTGGGGAGAAGAAAACAGCCAATTTTCGACGACCAGCGCATTACAAATTGCTGATTTAAAAGACGGTATATCAGGGGTATTAGCGTTTTCTCGGCACAGTCCAAGTCAAGGCTTACTACTAACAGCAAATAGTGCTGCCAATGGCGACTTTACCAATGACGGATTGATTGCCGATTACACACTCGTCATGGATTTACTGTGGCCTGAACAAAGCAGTCAACAATGGCGCGCTCTGTTACAAACCGATATCACCAATATAAGCGATGCCGACTTATATACGAATAAAGCTAACGCGATAGGTATTGCTACAACTAAGAGTGGTTACTTTGGTAACCTAAACGCTGGTGAGTGGCATCGCCTTGCTTTTGTATTCTATGCAGCGCCGACTAACGGAGCACTAAAAATTTACCTAGATGGTAAGCTTATCGGTGTGAAAGACGAAGGCGAAATAAACCAGCGCTGGGCGATTGATAAAGCAACCTTACTGCTGACCGATAATGACTATGAAACGGAGCCTGGGTATTTAAATGCGCTGCTGTTTGCAGGCCGAGCCATGACAGACAATGAAATAGCCACCTTAGGCGCAGCAAAACAACAATTGAATTATGTCCGCTCAACACGCATCTTAAATAACGTTGTTGAACGTCATTACCAAACGGCACCACACATAATGAATAATCCGTGGTTACAACAACGCAGTAAGTTTTTTAACAAACAACGCCAAAGTGTAAACTAATTAATACACACAAGCTAAATAAAAAGGCCAATATTGGCCTTTTTA
>NZ_JACDWU010000267.1:0-919 GCF_016464045.1 Pseudoalteromonas sp. bablab_jr011
TTATTACTTTATCTGGCTGCGATAAGGCGACTGAGCAAGCGGTTCAAACAATACTTAAACCTACTGAAAAAATAACTGCAGCCTCGCCAGAGCAAAGTGATTTTCAGGTACATCACTGTAACCTTACCTACAAGGGACAGTCGCTTATTTTTGGAGTGAGTATTGATGAGTGGATTAAAGTACTGGGTCCTTATGACAGAGTTACTCATTTAGCCAATGATGTGTACTTTTGGGATAACTTAGGAATTGGACTTTATTCAAAAACACATAAACATATTTCACAAACCTTAAAGTTTGAATTTAATGAACCCATTGCATTTAGTGAAGAGGATATTAGAGTTACACATTCTGAACATTTACGCGAATCAAAAAGAGAAGCAAATGAATCTCGTGCTAAAACCCCTTTCAGTCAACCTTTATGGATTAATGGCGCAGCAATCAGAGGACTGTGGGATATAAACAAAGTTAATAAACAACTTTATGCTTACAATCCTAAAAACCCTCACTATTTTGGTGAGGCCTATATGCCAACTATTTTCGGCTCTCGCTTTGCCTGCGATAAAAGTGCAGCTCCCTATTTTAAAGAAGGTGAAATTGGGGTGAGGGTCGATGTGAACCCTCAAAATAAAAATGAAATAAGAGCAATCTCATTAGGAGTAACTGTTTTCACCGATGAATACTTAGAAGAAAGAGAAAACAACCCGACTCCAAGTTTATCATCTGGCTATATAAAAAGTGTTGTAAAGCGCACAGTGATAAATTAATGCATGGAAACACAAAATTTATGACTACTTTAATTAAACATTTTCTTTTTATTACGTTACTTATTACTTTATCTGGCTGCGATAAGGCGACTGAGCAAGCGGTTCAAACAATACTTAAACCTACTGAAAAAATAACTGCAGCCTCGCCAGAGCAA
>NZ_JACDWU010000268.1:0-216 GCF_016464045.1 Pseudoalteromonas sp. bablab_jr011
TCAATCTGTACGAGTGCCCACACAGATGATTGCTTTATATTGTTAAAGAACGTTTCGAGTTGCTTTCGCGTCTCGAGGGATGCGTATAATACATCCTTAATTTTTCGAGTCAACACTTAATTTTAAACTTTCTTTCGAAGACTTAAAACCGAAGTTTTACTTAACTCTCTGCTACGTTGTTCAGCGTCTTTCGTTGCTGCCCGCCGTGTCAGTGGA
>NZ_JACDWU010000269.1:0-279 GCF_016464045.1 Pseudoalteromonas sp. bablab_jr011
ACCACCAATGCTCGCGCCATACGCGATAGATAGTAATAATGCTTTGCCAAATTGGTCGTTATCAGGATTAGATTGCTTTACTAACATCGTGATCGACATAGCAATCGGTAGCATCATCACCGCAGTGGCTGTATTTGACATCCACATTGATAAAAATGCCGTCACCAACATCATCGCTAAAATTTGTAGGCTAGGTTTCGTTCCCGCACGAAGCATTGTATTAAGTGCTATACGTTTATGTAGCCCCCAACGCTCCATCGCGATAGAAATTAAAAAACC
>NZ_JACDWU010000270.1:0-276 GCF_016464045.1 Pseudoalteromonas sp. bablab_jr011
ACCACCAATGCTCGCGCCATACGCGATAGATAGTAATAATGCTTTGCCAAATTGGTCGTTATCAGGATTAGATTGCTTTACTAACATCGTGATCGACATAGCAATCGGTAGCATCATCACCGCAGTGGCTGTATTTGACATATATGGACGCTCCCTTGAAGTCAAGACGAGCTAATGTATAAACATCAAAATTGATGCCTTTATTTTATTATCATGTATCTCATATCACAGTAATGATGCGTCACAAGCTTGCTGAAAAGCAAAGGTACTGACATA
>NZ_JACDWU010000271.1:0-372 GCF_016464045.1 Pseudoalteromonas sp. bablab_jr011
AGATGAGGTTTGGCGGGCCCCTGAATTCCCTGCGGGAGTAAGTTGGTATGGCGCAAAAAACTACTGTTTATGGCTGGCTAAACTCACCGAGCTCCCCTTTGATTTACCCACAGAGGCTCAGTGGGAATTTGCAGCCCGTAATCGGGGAGAAAACATTTTATTTGCGACCAATACGGGGATGCTTGAACTCAGTGTCAATTATTCCCCCGCGACAAGCCCTGCACGCCCATACATTAGCGGCACTTACCCTCCCAACCCATTAGGGTTTTATGATCTCAGTGGTAATATGATTGAATGGGTTAATGATTGGTGGGCTGAAGATTACTATCGGCACTCTCCTGAGCATAACCCAACGGGCCCCTCTAAAGGCAC
>NZ_JACDWU010000003.1:0-819 GCF_016464045.1 Pseudoalteromonas sp. bablab_jr011
GCTTTGCTGCCGTTAATACTCATCATGTTTGAGTTTTTCACAAAAATGCCCCACGAAGGTGGATTACCTCATGGCACAATAAGTACTGATGACCTTGTGGAAGGTGAAGATATTGGCTTAACACGCTTAATGGGCCGGTTAAATGCAAGAGGCGATCAAGGTTATAGTTTATATAACTATTCTCGCAAAGGTTTTGAAGGTTCAAGCTATCAACCATTAATTGTTTCAGATAGTTACCTATTTCAGGGCGGTTTTTTTGACACATGGAAAGAGCTTGCCAAAAAATACGAAAACGACACTTTATAACTACAATGCTAAGGACAGCACATGAACACAGACGCAAAACACATCCCACAGCAGCTGGGGCAATATCTCTATCAACAAATTAATGATGACTGGTCGAAAGCGATGCTAGTTTTAGATTGCCAGCACGATGAAGTCATTACATGCCAGGCTTTTTGTGAAATTGCAGCGTTAGTCGCGAGGGATGCTGTTGCTATCGTAGGTAAAGAGATGAAGCAATATTGGCAAGGAAACCACAGTAAAAACCCAGCTGGAGTTATAGCTAACATAATAAAACATTAATAGAAGAAGCGCATGAGCATCTTAATGAACAAGCCGACAATTTAAAAAGTAAAATTGGCCAAGCGCAATCAAGTTTCGCTAATTTATTCAGAGAAATTTATGACTACTTTAATTAAACATTTTCTTTTTATTACGTTACTTATTACTTTATCTGGCTGCGATAAGGCGACTGAGCAAGCGGTTCAAACAATACTTAAACCTACTGAAAAAATAACTGCAGCCTCGCCAGAGCAA
>NZ_JACDWU010000027.1:0-1314 GCF_016464045.1 Pseudoalteromonas sp. bablab_jr011
ATCGCTTAGGCCAGAAAAAGCAAATTCCCATAGCATAAACAACACCAACTCTGACACACCGAGTAGGTAGCGGCTCAGTCCAACAAGCGATTATGCAACACAAACTGCGTGTCGCATAAATACTAAAATGTTATGTTTCAAGGAAAGGTTAGGTGATAAAAAAATTTAAAAGCGTTATCTTTGCCTTAGCTTTACTTTGCATAGTTTTATTTTTTACTTTTCATTATTTAGATAAAAACTATGAATCATTAGTAAGTATTTATCTGTTTTTAACCTTCTGGGGATTGGACAAGTGTTTAGCTTGGCAACTTGGTGAAAAAATAGGTATTGCAAGTATGCTAGCCATACCTTCAGATGCACATAAAAACATTAGGTTGTTAGGCTTATTAATTGGCTTGTTTCTTACTTTTTATGGTATTAATCATTTGATTGCGCAAGTTTCAACATAACAAGAAATTAAACAAGGACAAAAAACAGTTGGCTTTTGCTCCTGCGTCGCTCATTTTAGCCAACAATTTTATTGCCTGTTAACAGGGCGTTACCGAATAAATACTCTAACGTGTTTCTGTCCAGTGATGAGTTAACATCAATCTAGCAGCATTTAAGCTTTAAAGAATTATAAAAATAGGCCGATACAAAACCATATCACTGAAACAGGGACGTGTTATGAAGGTTATTTCTGAAAATTTACCGCAGCCACTAAATAATCAAAATGTGACATTAGAATCACCCAAAGATGGGGAGGCTCTTTTAAATAATGAGCTGAAAAAGTTGGCGGATGACATATATCACAAAAGCGAGCCAACTGAACTAGAGCAAACATATAGCAAGCCACTGACAATGACCGCGAGCAAAATAGACATGACTAAAACGGTTGATGACTTTATGTATGAACTTGCTGTTGCGACTGGCGAATTATATATGCCTGGTGGGAGTGTACCGAAGGCTGTGGAAAAAATGCTTTCTCCTTATGATGCATTACTCTCAGATATAAATAATCAAGCGCCTTCATTGGCCTATAAAAGTTGGGGAATATCAATAAACCAATCTGGTACTTTAGAAGCGACAGGTTCGATTACAGACCTTGAAAAAGAGTACTTAGAAGAAAAACTAAATGGTTCGGAGGAATTAGTAAGTGCTATAAAGGATTTTAAATCTAATTATTTGAAATATATCGGGCCTGAATCCCGGGGCTATGGAAGGTATGATGTTACGAATGATAATTTTGCCGATGTCTTCGATTTTAGAGAAATGCTTGAAAGCTCAAGGAGCAATGACGACTTTAAAAGGACGTGGGAGTATGAAACAAATTGG
>NZ_JACDWU010000272.1:0-203 GCF_016464045.1 Pseudoalteromonas sp. bablab_jr011
CAGTTACCGCACACAAATAGCTCTTGTGATTTACGGTTGTCGGGGTGAGTGTGATCGCATTCAGCGCACTCCTGACTGGTATGCGGGGCGGGTATTTTGAAGACGGCTTTTCCTGCTTGGTAGGCCTTGTATTTGGTGTAAATCTCTATGATGTGCCAGCCAACGTTTAAAATAGACTTGTTTAGCCCAGCCTTTTGTTTGGC
>NZ_JACDWU010000273.1:0-203 GCF_016464045.1 Pseudoalteromonas sp. bablab_jr011
CAGTTACCGCACACAAATAGCTCTTGTGATTTACGGTTGTCGGGGTGAGTGTGATCGCATTTAGCGCACTCCTGACTGGTATGCGGGGCGGGTATTTTGAAGACGGCTTTTCCTGCTTGGTAGGCCTTGTATTTGGTGTAAATCTCTATGATGTGCCAGCCAACGTTTAAAATAGACTTGTTTAGCCCAGCCTTTTGTTTGGC
>NZ_JACDWU010000274.1:0-203 GCF_016464045.1 Pseudoalteromonas sp. bablab_jr011
CAGTTACCGCACACAAATAGCTCTTGTGATTTACGGTTGTCGGGGTGAGTGTGATCGCATTCAGCGCACTCCTGACTGGTATGCGGGGCGGGTATTTTGAAGACGGCTTTTCCTGCTTGGTAGGCCTTGTATTTGGTGTAAGTCTCTATGATGTGCCAGCCAACGTTTAAAATAGACTTGTTTAGCCCAGCCTTTTGTTTGGC
>NZ_JACDWU010000275.1:0-203 GCF_016464045.1 Pseudoalteromonas sp. bablab_jr011
CAGTTACCGCACACAAATAGCTCTTGTGATTTACGGTTGTCGGGGTGAGTGTGATCGCATTTAGCGCACTCCTGACTGGTATGCGGGGCGGGTATTTTGAAGACGGCTTTTCCTGCTTGGTAGGCCTTGTATTTGGTGTAAGTCTCTATGATGTGCCAGCCAACGTTTAAAATAGACTTGTTTAGCCCAGCCTTTTGTTTGGC
>NZ_JACDWU010000276.1:0-4362 GCF_016464045.1 Pseudoalteromonas sp. bablab_jr011
AGCGTTGCCATAGCAGTTTCGCTCGCGCGGAGAAAATTGCGATACTGAGAAAAAATCGATCGCAACCATCTTAAATGGTTTCAAACTAAGAACATACCCAAGACAATTTATTAAAAATTAGTTTTCACACAGTCTGTGCCATGAACGGACCTTGATGAATAGTATTGGATAATATTCCATTATCAAAGTGTCCTGTTTGATTACAGCAGATAATTACTGATATTAGAAATATAGGCGGACATCTCTAGATGTCACTATTATGCAAAAATGGATAGATAAATCACTTAACCATAAAATTCACGATACCAGTCAACAAAGTTATTAACGCCCTGTTCAACACTCATTTTAGGCTTATAGCCAGTAACATTAAATAAGTCATCAATATCTGCAAAGGTTTGGTAAACATCGCCCGCTTGCATCGGCATAAAATTTTTCTTGGCTTTAATTCCTAACGCGCTTTCAAGTGACTGAACAAAATCGAGATCATCTTTAAATAAAAAAGCTTCTATTTCTTTATCGACAAAGGGAGATTTACGACTATTAATTAAATCTACTTTCGCTGGAACGATATCGTAGATAACCACCTTATTATGCTGAGCAAGTAAAATGGCATTAGACAAACCAACAAAACCTGCTCCTACTACAGCTATTTTCATTAATACGCTTCTCTAGGAACACTAAAACGCTTAATAACTTTTGGCGCTTGGCAGTTTTCTGCCATTTGCTTAGCACTTAATAATAACCAGTGCTGCCTGTGAGCGTAGCCCATATCTTGCCCGTTAGACACATCGAAACACGTTAAGTTGGCATCATCTGGCACTAAAATAAATCGACCCGCCTTCTCGCCCATCCATAGCCATGCGTTACGCTCTTCTTCTTCATCCGTTGCTAGGTAACTAAAATGCGTTATTGGTAATTGTGAAAACAATAAAAATTGCTCTTTAAATTTCACTAACCCAAGTTCACCGCGCTCACCATGCTGACCTAAGGTGTTTTCCACTTCTTCAATAACATGTTTGGGTGTGCGCAGGGGCTCGGCTAGCCAATATCCTAAGGTACTCACTATTAACCAAGAAGCGACAATTACCATTCCTAAATTAAAAAAGGCGTTTTTCGACCGTAATCGCCATAAACTAACTAACCATATCGCTGCTAAAATAAACGCTAAACCTGCCGCCCACGGGATCATTTCAGGGTATGCGGTTAATGGTTTCACTAATTTTTTATGACCCGTTAATAAACCAATGCAAGCGACAACAAGCACAATAGCAATTAACCATAAAATGCTTTTGCTGATGCGGTTAAACCATAACGGTAGTTTAACTTCATGGTAAGCAATGGTGGTAAACAGCGACAACATCGGCAATGCAGGTAACACATAAACCCCGCGCTTGCCCGGACTAATACTGAAAAAACACACCACAAGCACAACCCAAGCAAACAATATCATCAATACTGGATCTGTTTTTAATTTGTGATAAACATGCTTTAGCGAGCTCAACAATAAAATTGGTAATGGAAACCACATCACGGGAATTACACTAACAATAAAATAATACCAAGGCTCAAGGTGATGCCAGGCATTGGCGTACCGTTCGCCCGTTTGCTTGAACAGAATATTGTTTTTGTACTGAATTAATTCAGGGGTCGCTTGCTCTGCCACCGTAATCATCATCGGTACAAACCAAGCCGCCAACACCAAGAAAAAGGGCACAAAACCTAACCAACAAGCGAAGGTGAGCCTGCCTTTAAAATAGTCTTTATTCGCCAAGCGATAAGCAATGATGGGAATAAACATGAGTACAGGTAAAAAACCTACCCCTTTAGTAATAATGCCGAGCGCCATAAATGCCCACGAAATAAAATACCAGCGCCAATTGGGCCCTAAAATGAAATGACGGATAAAGCCATAACAACCAATCGTTATCCAACACATCACCATCGCATCAATTTGGGCAGCTTTAGCTTGGATCAAAAATTGTGGTGTAATTAATAAAAGTAAAGCGGCATTGCGACCCACGCGAACACTATGGAGTTTTGCCCCAAGATCATACACCAAAAATAAAGTGATCAAGCCACAGATGGCGTTTGGCAGTAAAAATGCCAGTTTTAGGTTGCCAATAAGTGAATAAAAAAGAGCGATTGACCACATAAAAACTGGTGGTTTATCAGGATAAAATTCACCGCCACGCATTGGAAATAGCCAATTGCCAGTGGCAACCATTTCTCTGGCTACTTCAACAAATCGAGGTTCATCAGCAGGCCACGGTGAACGAATACCAATACCTAATAAAATAATAACAGCGGCAAAGGCCAGTAAGATTTTTAAGACGGCGTAATAATCATCTTGTTCGAAGGTTTTTATTATATTTTTCATAACCTAACTTCTTTATAGTTCTTGTACTTTACGACGAAATTGACTGCGATAAAGCAGTGAGCCAATTACCGATGAAACAATAAACAGCGCAATACTGATGAGTATTTTTTCGTGCTCTGATAAACCAATTCCAGCGCCAGCGTAGGCAAAAATTAAGGTTTGTGGAATGTAGCCAATAAAGCTACCAAGAAAAAACCCCTGAGCCGGTACTGTAGTTGCTCCAGCTGCGACATTAGTAAACAAGTTACTGCCGATAGGTAACAACCGAATCATCAATACCTTTAAGGTGGTATTGTCTTTAACCAAGCGTTCAAATTTCATTAAACTTTTATTAAATTTGCGTTGCAAGCTTGAGCGAAACAACCATTTGGCGGCGTAAAATGACAAAATACAACCGAGCTCTGTTGCTACTAACGCTAAAAGTGCCCCTTCAACAGCCCCAAAAGCAAAACCAAACGCAAACGCTAACAATTGGCGTGGCGCACCAAGAGCGGCATAGGCAGCCCCCATCGCCATCAATACAACAACGGCTTGTTTGCCTTGTTCTTTAACAAACTTAGCGACCCAGTTACTGTCAGCGATATGTTCAAAAAAACCTTGTTGAACTGCAAACGCTATCGCAATAAATAACGACAAACTAACAATAAATTTAGCGAGCCTGTTAATCGTCACTAGTGTTACTCGTTTGAATTTCATTAACCATTGGCACTTTGCCACGACGAATAAGCCACATCATGCCTAATACATCAACAATACCGACCCAAGCTCGATTCCAAGCCGTGTATTTTGATAGACCATGTTCACGATCGCGGTGGTTCACTTCTTGCACTTGCACTTCGCCTCCCATACGTTTGACCAAAGCAGGAATATAACGGTGCATATGGTTAAAGTGTGGTAGCCTTAGGTATGTGGCTGTGGGCACTACTTTCAAACCACAGCCGGTATCTGGCACACCATCATGTAAAATAGCATCGCGGAATTTATTAGCAAAACGCGACTGAAAACGTTTCCAAGGCGTGTCTTTTCGGTTTTTACGGTAGCCAATTACGCAAAAATTAGCGGCTTCTATTTGTTGAGCGCGCTCAACTAATTTAGGCAAATCAGCCGGATCGTTTTGTCCGTCGGCATCAAGGGTCGCCATCAAGGTGTATTTCGCCTGTAACACACCCGACACAATCGCTGTGCTTTGTCCGACACTGTAGGCATGTTTGATAGCTTTTACATCACAGCCTAATGTTCTTCCAGTTTCGAGGGCGGTTTCAAAGGTACTATCACTACAGCCATCATCGACAACGATAATCTCAAACGGGTATAAATCAGCAAGGCTGGTATGAATTTCTTCAATAAGATGGCCAATATTTTCGGCTTCGTCTTTGGCAGGAAGTACAACTGATAACATATATAAATCCCTGTTTTTTAGTTATTAGCGATAATAAATTTGCAAATTAATCACCGATAAGTCAAGCAATTAAAGAAACCTATCGGCTAAATAAAAAGTGTCTTAATAAAATATCAGGCAAACCTTAAGATTTACTTAAGAAAAACTGAAAAAATGATTTACAGCACTACACGCAATATTACTCTGAATATTAGGACTCTTTTCTCGGGTAGATTTCATCATACTTTAATGGCTACAAGTCCATTAGTTTTGTTGAGACATTTTTTTTTAACTGTAAAATATTAGAATATCCACGTTCACCAGCATATGTTCAATGTCCGTAACTCGCTCTAAGCAGTCTTTAGAGCATTTACTTTTACTCACTTTGGGGCAGAAGCAATGCGCAAGTTTTGCAATTTACTCACTCGTTAATGGACATAAACGTTTTCTAACGAATGCCTGCTTTGTGCCCAGACTGTGTGAAAACTCTGATCACCTTTTGGTCTAAGTATGTTCTGCTTATGATCTATTAATCTATACATTTAGTTCACTTAATATACTGATATTTATATAATTAGACTATTGATTCAGTTGAGGGTTGAGGCAG
>NZ_JACDWU010000277.1:0-283 GCF_016464045.1 Pseudoalteromonas sp. bablab_jr011
CCATTAAGCTAACCTGTACTAATTACCCGTGAGGCTTAACCATACAACGCCAAACGCGTTTTATGACAGCGTAACAGACAGAAGTTAGTATACTAAAGTAGATTTACGATTATCAGATTTCCAGATTTTAGTTAATTGCGAGTGCGATTAACAACCAAATTTGCTTGGTGACAATAGCGTTTTGGACCCACCTGATTCCATGCCGAACTCAGTAGTGAAACGAAACAGCGCCGATGATAGTGTGGCATTTGCCATGTGAAAGTAGGACATCGCCAGGCTCCTA
>NZ_JACDWU010000278.1:0-329 GCF_016464045.1 Pseudoalteromonas sp. bablab_jr011
GACTGGTCTTCCGTTGCAAGAGAATTTGAAGAACTTTATTCAAGGAGAAACGCAAATGATGATTTCAAAAGAGATTAGTGCCTCCCCTGACAGTGCTCAATGGCAATCCATAAATTGGAAAACTGTTGAGTCGCACGTTTTAAAGCTTCAGATGCGTATTGCAAAAGCAACAAGAGAAGGTAAACACAGCAAAGCGAAAGCGTTGCAGTGGATACTGACTCACTCGCATTCGGCAAAACTTCTTGCTGTTAAGCGAGTATCACAAAACAAAGGCAGTAAAACGCCCGGAATAGACGGCGTCATCTGGAATACGGATACGCGCCGCATGA
>NZ_JACDWU010000028.1:0-84574 GCF_016464045.1 Pseudoalteromonas sp. bablab_jr011
ATCATCTAAAAAGGAGGACATATCATCGAAGTGTTGAATTAGAGACATAAAAAAATCCGATACTATTTCTAATATCGGATTGTGAAGCTATGAAAAGATCAGTCAAGTGATCATAAAAATATGCTTAACTGATCTGCATTAGGCAACTTTGCCGGTTTTTTTGTGTCAAATTCAAGGCATGGCTGATTCTCGCCTTACATAAATAATCTGGTATGATTAACAAAGTAGTGTGTTTTTAGTTTTTCATGAGGTAATAATGACCGACAGTGTTGGTTTTCCACTGGCTGATGAAGCTGCAACGGTAAACATGGGTAAGCAACTTGCGGCGTTAATGGAGCAAGGCGCGGTAATTTATTTGCACGGCGACTTAGGAGCCGGCAAAACGACTTTAACGCGTGGTATTGTTCAAGGTTTTGGTCATCAAGGTAAGGTTAAGAGTCCGACGTATACATTAGTAGAGCCTTATCAATTAACGAAAGCAGATGTCTATCACTTTGATTTATATCGTTTAGGTGACCCTGAAGAACTTGAGTATATGGGAATTCGTGACTATTTTTCACCACAGGCAATTTGTGTGGTTGAATGGCCCGAGAAAGGGGGCGAGTTTATCCCTACGCCCGATTTAGATGTCACGTTACGCTATGAAGGTGAGGCACGTGCTATTGAAATAAAGAGTTTAACTGAGCGTGGTCAGTCTATAGTTAGACAATTAAAGAGCGCGCAATAATAAAATAAATAACAATAAAAGGTGTGTTATCAAAAATGGGTCGTTGTACATTTAAACTATTAATTTTTTGGATGCTTTTGATTGTTAGTGACGTTGCGCTGGCACAAAATTCCATTAATAGCGTGCGTGTGTGGCCCTCTCCAGACAGTACTCGGGTTGTGTTTGATTTAAACGACAAACCCGATTACAGCTACTTTATGCTGAAAAATCCATCGCGTTTAGTGATTGATCTCAAAGACACCGATAAGTTAGATACACTGCCAAGTATTCCAAATAAACACCAAATAGTTTCTAAGCTGCGTTATTCGAAACCAAAAGACAGCAAAAGTGTGCGCTTTGTCTTTGAATTAACCCGAGCGACGAAGCCCGTGGTATTTGCATTATTACCTACTGACCCTTATAAGCATCGTTTAGTTGTTGACCTTGTTGATAAAACACCAAAAGCGGAGCCGATAGCGAGTACGAATAGCAGTGTCAAAAAGCGCGAGCTTAATCAAGAACGTGATATTGTGATTGCGATTGATGCAGGGCACGGTGGTGAAGACCCCGGTTCAATAGGGCCATCAGGCACCTATGAAAAAGACATCACGTTGCAAATCGCTAAACGCTTGGAGCGAATGATTGATGCTGAGCGCGGGATGATTTCACGTATGATCCGCCGCAGTGATTATTTTGTAAACCTGAATACGCGTACCAATATTGCACGCGAGAAAAAAGCAGACTTTTTTGTGTCTATTCATGCTGACGCCTTCACCAGTCCGCAACCGAATGGAGCCTCTGTGTGGGTGTTGTCGCTGCGCCGTGCAAACTCAGAAATTGGTAAATGGATTGAGGATAAAGAAAAGCATTCGGAGCTTTTAGGCGGTGCAGCTGGGGTGTTAAAAGACACCGCTAGTGAAAAGTATTTAGCGCAAGCATTGCTTGATATGTCGATGGACCACTCAATGAAAACGGGTTTTAACGTCGCTGAAGAGGTGGTTAGAGAGCTGAAAAAAGTGGCTAAATTACATAAAAAAGAACCACAAGCAGCGAGCCTTGCAGTGCTTAAATCGCCAGATATTCCTTCTATTTTGGTCGAAACAGGGTTTATCTCGAATCCGCGTGAAGAACGTTTACTAAAAACAGCCAATCACCAAGAGCGATTAGCTAAAGCAATCTTTAAATCAATTAAAAGCTATTATTTACAAAATCCACCTGATGACTCTTTATTTGCTAAATTAAAAGCGCAATACCCAACCAAGCATAAGGTACGCCCGGGTGAATCGCTAAGCATGTTGGCGAGTCGTTATGGCACATCTGTGAGCAAGCTTAAAACGGTAAATAACCTAAAATCGAACACTTTGTTTATCGGGCAAGAGCTTGATATTCCCCAAAGCTAGTCAATTAGCGTGTTAGGAACACTATGAGTATAGAAATATTACCCGCGCGACTGGCTAACCAAATTGCAGCGGGTGAAGTGGTTGAGCGTCCCGCGTCAGTCGTTAAAGAGCTGGTTGAAAATAGTTTGGATGCCGGTGCGACGCGAATCCAAATAGATATTGAACGTGGCGGTCATAAGCTTATTCGAATTCGAGATAATGGCTCGGGTATTAATAAAGACGAGCTCACGTTGGCATTATCTCGCCACGCAACCAGTAAGTTAAAGTCACTCGATGATCTGGAGAATATTTGTTCGCTAGGTTTTCGTGGTGAAGCGTTGGCCTCGATCAGCTCAGTATCACGTTTGACATTGAGCTCGAAGCCAAAAGAGCAAGAGGCTGCATGGCAAGCGTTTGCTGAAGGCCGTGATATGGCGGTGCAAGTCAAGCCAACAGCCCACCCCGATGGCACTACCATTGAGGTGAAAGACTTATTTTTTAACACCCCAGCACGACGTAAATTTTTACGCACCGAAAAAACCGAGTTTTCACATATTGATGAGCTCATTAAGCGAATCGCTTTAAGTCGCTTCGATGTGTCGATTACGTTAACGCATAATGCCAAGGTCGTGCGTCAGTACCGTGCTAAACCAAACCCTGAGGATGCGATTACCCGTGTTGCGCAAGTCGCTGGTAAAGCATTTAGCGAACACGCTTTACATATTCAATCTGGTGAAGCGGGGCTGATGCTGCGAGGTTGGGTTTTACCTGTAGGGTCAAGCAACAGTACGCAGTACACCTATGTAAATAATCGCATGATGCGCGATAAGTTGATTCTGCACGCAATTCGTCAGGCCTTTGAAGAGGTCGCAGGGTCTGAGGAGCTGCCAGGCTTCGTTATTTATATTGATATTGACCCGCGCCAAGTTGACGTTAACGTGCACCCGGCCAAACACGAAGTGCGTTTTCACCAAGGGCGCTTGGTTCATGATTTTATTCTACAAGCGATTAAACAAGTGGTCGTGCCGCTTCAGCATGACGTCGATTTTGAGTCAGGTGCTAATAACACGCACTCTGTTGCAGACACGCCGCTTAATTTCACTCAATCAAGTACGTTGCCAGTGAGTCGCCCTGCTACAAGCTATTCTGAGCAGTATGATTACCCTAAGTCGGCATTACAGCCAGCGCGTCACCCTTCGTATTCATCGTCGGGTGGGGCATCGCGTGCAGGGGGCAGTGCGCCAAGTGAGCCCCGAACTAAAACGACTCATCACGATGTTAATGCGTTTTATCAAGGAATTAGCGAGCAACACGCGGCACATTTTGACCGTGTTAGCCCTGAGCCCAGTGTTGCAGCGGTAACCGACACACAACCCGCATTGACCCAGCTTATCCATGTGCAAGAGGGGCAGTGTGTATTTTGTGAAGATAACCAGTTATTTGCAGCTCACTTTAAGCACGCACTGAGCCTCGACTGGCACACTCAGGTTGAACAAGCAGGAAACCTTGAAGGCAAAGCATTGCTGTTGCCTGTGCGTGTTAATGTGAGTGATGATGACGTCAATGCGCTTAATGCGCAGCAATCTTGGTTTACGTTATTAGGGTTTGACCTCGTTATTGAAAAACATTTTGTGATGGTGAAAAAACTGCCGCCCTGTTTGTATTTATTAGATGTGAGTGATGCAATAGCACGACTTATTAGTGCCTGTCAGAGTGTTGATAGCACATTAGACGGTTGGCTTATTTGGCTTGATAGCCAAATACCGACCCGGTATTTTGCAAGCCAAGTCTTTTTGGAACAAATATCGCGACTAGAAAATAATCCACAAACAATGCAACGTTTGCGTGAAAAAGCAGTTAAAATAGAACTATCTCAGTTTTTAAACGAAGCAAGGTAATCAGGCTTGAATAACTTACCCGTCATTTTTTTAATGGGACCAACAGCTGCAGGGAAAACCGAACTGGCAATTGCATTGTGCGAGCACCTTAACACTGAAATTATCAGTGTTGACTCCGCACTTGTGTATAAAGATATGAATATTGGCACGGCTAAGCCCGATGCTGATGAATTAGCGCGAGCGCCACATCATTTGATTGATATTATTGATCCAGCAGAGAGTTATTCAGTCGCAGATTTTCGTCGCGATGCAATTGAAAAGATTGATCTATTTCATGAGCAAGGTAAAGTACCTGTACTGGTTGGCGGTACAATGATGTATTTTAAATCATTACTTGATGGCTTATCACCGCTACCAGAGGCATCACCCGAAGTACGTGCTGAGCTTGAAAAAGAAGCAAAGCAGTTTGGTTGGCCGCATTTGCACAAAGAGCTTATTAAAATTGATCCTGATGCTGCGAGCAAAATGAGTGAAAATGATTCACAACGCATTAATCGTGCGCTCGAAGTGTATCGTATAACAGGTAAAACAATGACAGAGCTGCAAAAACAAAAGCAGCCTGAGTTACCATATACTTTCCATCAATTTGCGATTGCACCTGATGATCGCAGTGAATTGCATCAGCGAATTGAGAAAAGGTTTAAAATAATGCTCGACCAGGGGTTTGAAAATGAAGTTTCATCCCTATATAAACGTAAGGATTTACACCCCGATCTGCCATCAATTCGTTGCGTAGGTTATAGACAAATGTGGGATTACATTGCAGGCGAAACTGACTATGATGAAATGGTCTTTCGTGGTATTGCAGCCACACGGCAGTTAGCCAAGCGACAGCTAACTTGGTTAAGAGGTTGGCCAAATGTTACTTGGTTAACCACGGGTGATGAAGAAAACTTGCAACGTGTAGTAAGTTCGCTAAGCTAGTAGTAGTTGAAAAAAATTTAGCTTTGTTAAATGAGTTCAGCTACTTAATTATAATAACACCTAGAACGAAGGAAAATAACATGGCAAAAGGCCAGTCGTTACAAGACCCATTTTTGAATGCGTTACGTCGTGAGCGCATTCCAGTATCAATCTTTTTGGTTAATGGCATTAAACTTCAGGGTAAAATCCAGTCATTTGACCAATTTGTTATTTTACTAGAAAACACCGTAAATCAAATGGTGTATAAACACGCTATTTCTACCGTTGTTCCAGCGCGATCTGTTAACTTCCAAGGTGTACAAGGAAGTGATGATGCAGAAGAGCAAGAAGCTGGAAACTTTTAAATTTAGGAGCGTAATGCTTGTTTGACCGTTATGAAGCCGGCGAACAGGCAGTTTTAGTTCATATCGACTTACCTAAAGAGGGGGATCGCGAAGATCTTCACGAATTAGAGTTGTTGGTATCTTCTGCTGGTGTTAGTAGTTTGGCGATTGTGCAAGGCAGTCGTCAAGCACCACATCCGAAACTATTCGTCGGGACCGGAAAAGCAGAAGAAATCGCTGAAACTGTCAAAATCCACAATGCAGATGTCATCATTTTCAATCATCAACTTAGCCCGTCACAGGAGCGCAATTTAGAGCGCGTTTGCCAGTGTCGTGTACTTGATCGTACGAGTTTGATCTTGGATATTTTTGCGCAGCGAGCGCGTACCCACGAAGGTAAACTTCAAGTGGAGTTGGCTCAGCTTCGCCATATTTCTACTCGCTTGATTCGTGGTTGGACCCACCTTGAAAGACAAAAAGGCGGGATTGGTTTACGAGGACCGGGTGAAACTCAACTCGAGACAGATAGACGCTTACTGCGTGCAAGAATTAAGAATATTCGTGCCCGTTTAGATAAAGTCGCTGTTCAGCGTGAGCAGGGGCGACGTGCGCGTACTCGAAATGAAATCCCCACGGTGTCATTAGTTGGGTATACCAATGCGGGTAAGTCGACACTCTTTAACCGTATAACAAATTCTGATGTGTATGCAGCGGATCAGCTGTTTGCAACACTTGATCCAACGTTACGTAAGTTGGACATTGGAGACATTGGCCCCGTTATTTTGGCCGATACGGTGGGCTTTATTCGCCACTTACCACATGATTTAGTGGCTGCCTTTAAAGCAACATTAACAGAAACGCGTGAAGCCGATTTACAGCTTCATGTGATTGATGTGGCAGACCCTCGCCGTAAAGAAAATATAGAGCAGGTGCAATCGGTACTCAAAGAAATTGAGGCAGACGATGTACCACAATTATTGGTTTATAACAAAATTGATGCGCTAGATGACGTTGCGCCACGTATAGATAGAAACGACGAAGGGCAACCTATTCGCGTTTGGCTTTCGGCACGTACGGGGGTCGGTTGTGAGTTGTTGTCTGAGGCAATTAATGAGTTACTTGCCAAAAAAATGTTTGCCGATGAGCTTAAATTACCGCCACAACACGGGCGTATTCGTGCCGCATTATTTAATTTAAATGCTGTGCATGAAGAGCAATTTGATGAGCAAGGCAATTGGCTTTTGTCAGTACGTTTGCCTATGGCGGAATGGAATCGTTTGAAAAAAGAAATGGGGCATGACCTCGATTCTTTTGTAGCGGCGAACTAAAAATCAGCAGCATTTGTCATTTTTAGTATGAGAAATGCTGTATATTTGATAGATTTAACCTAATTCATTTAGATAACAATGGAGTATAGCTATGGCCTGGAATGAACCGGGTAATAATGGCAATGATAAAGATCCGTGGAATAATAAAGGCGGTAAAGATCAAGGCCCACCTGATTTAGACGAGGTACTGCGTAAGTTCTCCGGCAAGTTTGGCGGTTTATTTGGTGGTAACAAACCAGGTAACAACGGCGGCGGACTTGGTGGCGCAGGCATTTCTTTCATTTTAATCATTGCCGTCATCGTATGGGCATTGAGTGGTATTTACACCGTAAAAGAAGCCGAGCGTGGTGTGGTTCTACAGTTTGGTCAATTTGACCGTATTGCTGAACCTGGCTTACGTTGGAAGATGACGTTCATCGAACGTGTTATTCCTGTTGATATTGAAGCTGTTCGTTCATTATCAGCAAAAGGGTTTATGCTCACCGAAGATGAAAACGTAGTTAATGTTGAGTTTGAAGTTCAGTACCGTGTAATTGACCCACATCTTTACAAGTTTAGTGTAACGGATGCTGATCACAGCTTACAACAGGCACTTGATAGTGCACTGCGTTATGTCATTGGTCATGTGAAAATGGACCAAGTACTCACAACAGGTCGTGAGGTAGTTCGTCAACAAACATGGGATGAACTAAACAAAATTATCGAGCCTTATAACCTCGGTATTATCGTCAGCGATGTGAACTTTAAAGACTCTCGTCCGCCGGGCGAAGTGAAAGATGCCTTTGATGATGCGATTGCAGCGCAAGAAGATGAAGAACGTTTTATTCGTGAAGCCGAAGCATATGCCCGTGAAATTGAACCGCGTGCACGTGGTCAAGTCACACGTATGACACAAGAAGCAGAAGCGTATCGCGAACGTATTACCCTTGAAGC
Source organism: Pseudoalteromonas sp. bablab_jr011 (assembly GCF_016464045.1). Lineage (NCBI taxonomy): Bacteria > Pseudomonadati > Pseudomonadota > Gammaproteobacteria > Alteromonadales > Pseudoalteromonadaceae > Pseudoalteromonas > Pseudoalteromonas sp. bablab_jr011. The sequence continues at coordinate 7,492 of NZ_JACDWU010000028.1, forward strand.
ACAGGGTGAAGTGGCACGTTTTGAAAAGTTATTACCTGAGTACCAAGCAGCAAAAGAAGTCACGCGTCAGCGTTTATATATTGATGCAATGGAACAAGTGTTAGGTAACAGCTCTAAAGTGTTAGTCGATGTGAAAGGTGGCAATAACATGCTGTATTTACCACTTGATAAAATCATGGAAAAGCAAGGCACAGCAACGCGAGTTGCACTTCCAAGCTCAAGTGATATCAAGGACCTTCGCAATAAGATAAACACATCACGAAACAGCACTGTTAATCCAAGCGGTGATCGTTTCGCTACTGACCGTTTTAATGAGGGGAGATAAACAAGATGAAAAACTTTAGTTTAGTCATACTCGCCCTTGCTCTTGTATTGTCGTTCTCAGCAGTATTTGTTGTGCAAGAAGGCGAAAAGGCAATTGTGCTGTTATTCAGCAAAGTGCAAAAAGACGACAGTGATAACGCGGTGGTGTATGGGCCTGGTTTACACCTTAAAGTCCCATTTTTTAGCCAAGTACGTCGCTTAGACGCACGTATTCAAACGCTAGATGGTGCACCAGACCGCTTTGTAACCAGCGAGAAGAAAGACTTAATTGTTGATTCGTACGTAAAATGGCGTATTAACGATTTTAGCGCTTTCTACTTGCGTGCTCGTGGTGATAAGCAATACGCTGAAACACTCCTAAAGCAAAAAGTTAATAACGGACTGCGTACTAACTTCGGTTCGCGCACTATCAGAGAAATTGTCTCTGGTGAGCGAAGTGAGCTGATGGAAGAAGCATTAGTACAAGCATCAGAAAGTGCGCAAGAGTTAGGTATCGAAGTACTTGATGTGCGTGTTAAGCAAATTAACTTACCACAAGAAGTGAGTAGCTCTATTTTCCAACGTATGCGTGCTGAACGTACTGCAGTGGCAAAAGAGCACCGTTCTGAAGGTCAGGAAAAAGCGGAAACAATTCGTGCAGAAGTCGATCGCCGAGTCACCGTTATGCTTGCTGATGCAGAGCGAAATGCACGTACTGTGCGCGGTGAAGGTGATGCTAATGCCGCAGCTATCTACGCGAACGCATACAGTAAAGATGCTGAATTCTTTAGCTTTGTTCGTAGCTTAGAAGCATACAAAAATACCTTTAAAGATAAGCAAGACGTGATGGTTCTATCACCGGATAGCGATTTCTTTAATTACATGAAAGGTTCTAAAGCACAGTAATTTACTGTCGCTGTTAAAAGCCCCGCCTATTTTGCGGGGCTTTTTTGTTTCTGAGATTGCTTAAAACATAGACTGTCTGTTTTTATAAACCTCTGTTCTGCCTGTAATTGTGCTATTAAATAAGATGATAAAAATTCAGCCGCAGAAAAAATAAGCTAAACGGGGTGATCTTTCACCTCGTTTTCTGGTAAAATCTCGTCCTAATTTTTTCTAAGTGAATTTGCAATGGGTAAAAACGTTGTTGTACTAGGCACCCAATGGGGTGACGAAGGTAAGGGTAAGGTAGTTGACCTCCTTACAGACAAAGCATCTTTAGTAGTTCGTTATCAAGGTGGTCATAACGCAGGCCATACTTTGGTGATCAACGGTGAAAAGACGGTTTTACACCTTATTCCATCGGGTGTATTACGTGACAATGTTAAGTGTGTGATCGGTAATGGTGTTGTTTTATCACCAGAAGCATTAATGAAAGAAATCGGCATGCTAGAAGAGCGTGGCGTACCAGTACGTGAACGCTTATTAATCAGCGAAGCATGTCCGCTAATTTTACCTTTCCACATTGCATTAGATTTAGCCCGTGAAAAAGCACGTGGCGATAAGCCAATCGGTACGACAGGTCGTGGTATCGGTCCAGCTTATGAAGACAAAGTAGCACGTCGTGGTATACGTGTTGGTGACTTATTCAACCCTGAACAGTTTGCTAGTAAGCTTAAAGAAGTATTGGAATACCATAACTTCACGTTAGAGCATTACTACAAAGTAGAGCCAGTGGACTTCCAAAAGACATTTGACGATGCAATGGCAATCGCTGATATCTTAAAAGCAATGGTTGTTGATGTTACTGAGCTTCTTGATCAAACACGTTTAGCGGGCGACAACATCTTATTTGAAGGTGCGCAAGGTACGTTACTTGATATCGACCACGGTACATACCCATACGTAACATCGTCTAACACTACTGCAGGTGGTGTAGCTACCGGTGCGGGCTTTGGTCCATTACACCTTGATTACGTATTAGGTATCATCAAAGCTTACACAACACGTGTAGGTTCAGGTCCATTCCCTACCGAGCTTTACGACGGTCTAGATAAACAAGACCCAGTAGGTAAGCACTTAGGTGAGAAAGGCCATGAGTTTGGTGCAACAACGGGACGTTTACGTCGTACAGGTTGGTTAGATGCAGTGGCTATGCGCCGTGCAGTACAAATCAACAGCATCTCAGGTTTCTGTTTAACTAAACTAGACGTACTAGACGGTTTAGAAACACTGAAAATCTGTACTGGTTACCAGTTAGAAGATGGCACAGTAACGAACGTTACACCATTAGCTGCTGAAGGTTACGAGAAAGTAACACCAGTATACGAAGAGATGCCTGGTTGGTCTGAAAACACAGTTGGTGTTACTTCAGTTGAAGAGTTGCCAAAAGCAGCGATTGACTACATCAAACGTATCGAAGAAATCACTGGCGTGCCAGTTGATATCATCTCAACAGGTCCAGACCGTGTTGAAACAATGGTATTACGCAACCCGTTTGCATAATTCACGATATGTTTAAAAAAGCTGCTTCGGCAGCTTTTTTTGTGCCTAAAATTTATTCTGGAATGAAAATTGTATATTATTTACTAAGACAGATTTTCATTAAGTGATTTTGATGCGTGTTTTATTGCCTTTAACATTCCTCTTTTCAAGCCTAGCCATGGCTGAAGAGCCTATTACAGCAGTCCCTTTGTATACTGAGAGCGAGTTAATTGGCTTAATTAATAAAAATGCACATTTGGCGCGGGTAAAGGCTGATGATTGCCAGCTAGTACAAGATATTGAAGCGCGAGCCAATAAAATGGCGTTGCCATCGTATCAATTCCTGTATGGTGATATGTTAGCGTATGCGGTGTGTGTAGACCGCAATGTTGAGCTGGGTGTTTATTACATGCGCCAAGCCGCACAGCAAGGTTTCGCAGCGGCACTCGAGCAGCTTGGTCGTTACTATGATGTCGGCCAATTAGTACAGAAAGATAAAGCCATGGCGGTCACCTACCTCAGAGAAGCGTCGGCACAGGGAAACCTTAAAGCACAAATTCGCTTGGTTAACCTATTCAATCAAGGCTATGGCAGCCCTCGTGACTATGAAGACGCCTACCGTTGGTTATTTCACTCAATGGTGGCTGACAAAGCACAGCATAAAAAAGTAGAACAGTTACTGGCTAAATTGGCAGAAAAAATGCCCGACAGCGTTGTCGCCCGCGCCCGTCTACCTGAATAAACAAAGGCCAGCAAATGCTGGCCTTATCGTTATTATTAGTCTTCTTTTTTCTCTTTATTTTTACCGTTATTCGGATCTTTTAAAACAGAAAGTTTAGGAGGCTGTAGTGCCACGACTCGTTCACCAACTTGAGGTGTTTTTTCCATGTGGGTGGTGAAAGGGCGAAGACGTATAGGTGAATCATCGTCATCATCTTTTTCACCATTTAGAATAAACAATGGAATTGCTTCACTGTTGACTTCTTGGTACTGCTCCCAGCTAAACTCGTCAGAAATACGCGTTGCACTCACTTTACCCCCTTTCGCGATTAAGCTACTTAAACGAGCATAGGCCCCGTTATCACCAAATAAAATTTGTCGTGATAAGAACGTCGCACTGTCTTTATTCGCTTTAGCGTGGTTGGTTGATGAGCGCAGTGAAAATACATTTTTTTCATCTAATAGATGAGAAAAATACTGTACGCCCAAGGCATTATGATGACGGTTTGGCGACAGTGCCAACACGTTTCTAATTGTGGTTAGGGGTAAGTAACGCTCAGCATGTTCTGATTGCGGGTTACCGTAATAACAGGGTAAACCATCCATGCGTGCCATGCGACAGTTTTCCCACGCGGGGTCAGATAAATGAACAGGAATGTTTTGTTCTTTTAAACCACAGGCGATAGCACGTGCAACATGGTTTGCACCTATGATAAGAATCGTATTAGGTGACGGCTGACGTACTTTTAATAATTTAGCTAAAGGCGTTGCCGTTAAACTCTGTAAAACCACAGTGACGATAATGACTGTGAAGATAAGTGGCACTATTTTTTCTGCATCCGCGATACCGGCTTCGACCATGCTTAGGGCAAACACAGAGCCTACTGCCGCCGCGACAATACCGCGTGGGGCTATCCACGATAAGACGAGACGAGATTTTAAGGGTAAATCACTTTTAAACGTCGAAATTGCGATACACGCAGGGCGCGCCACAAATAAAACAATGGCTAAAAAGATAAACACGTCGCTGTGCAGCATCATTAAGTCGGAAAGCTGTAAACGTGCAGCCAGTAAGATGAACAGGGATGAAATGAGAATCATCGACAGGTCTTCTTTAAATTCAAGCACAGAGTCTATTTCTAAGTCGTCCTGATTAGCAAGCCATATACCAAAGACGGTAACAGCAAGTAGTCCTGATTCATGGCTTAAGTGGTTAGAAACCGTGAAACTAATGAGCACTAAGGCTAGTATGCCAAACTTATGTAATTCGAACGGTAACCACTCTCGGCGAATAAGTAGGGTTGTTAACCAGCCAGCGACGACACCGATTGTTAAACCAACGCCTAAGGTCTTGAATAAAGCAATGATCGTGTGGCTGAGTACTTCGCCCTGACCAACAAGCATGACGGCTTCAAATACAAGCACTGCAAACAAGGCACCAATGGGGTCAATAACAATACCTTCCCAGCGTAATATACGGTCGATATCTTGCGTAGGCCGCATTGAGTTTAATAAAGGGGCAATAACCGTAGGGCCGGTAACCACTAATACTGCCCCCAGAACTGCTGCAACACGCCAGTTTAGTTCTAAAATCCAATAGGCACTGAGGCTTATAATTAAACAGGTGGTGATCATACCGATGGAGCATAGGTTTCGAACAACTTTGCCTATGCCTTTTAACTCTCGAAAATGAAGCGTTAAGGAGCCTTCAAAAAGGATCACTGCAACACTCAATGACACGACAGGGAAAAGCAAGTCGCCGAGTAAGGCATCGGGGTTTAAAATGCCGCTAAATGGGCCAAGTAATAAACCCGTTAGTAGTAAAAATAAAATAGCGGGTACACGAAACGCCCAGGCTATCCATTGTGCTAACACAGAGCACAAGGCGATCCCTGCTATATAAATTGCTGACATAGAATAAAGTATCCTTTAGTTACTACTATTTAAAAACACCAACGAGATAGATAATCGCGTTTGAAAACGATAAACAGTCGTTAACTTTTAAATAAAATTGCTTACCTATTAAAGCCTACTCACCGTCATAGACACAAGCAAACTTGTTGCTTCACATACGATTTTAGTCGTTATTACTACTTTTTGGGCTGCTTTCGACAACAAAATCCTTAAAAGTTGATAAAAAATCATTAAGTGATAAATGCTAGGTCTTAACTGTTTGTTATTTGAGCTCTATTTTTCAAGGTTATGGTAAGTATAAAAGGTATGATTGCTTTTCAGACTTGATCTTACCCCCATGTTTACCGTATTATATTTCGTGTTCAAACAATTTGATATCTAAATGATTGGTAACGAAAACCCTCTCTACTTAGAGCTTAAGCTCTATTTAATCAATTGTTTGGCGAGCTAAGTGTGTATTTTACACTTTGTTTTCTAATTAAATAGAAATGAGCTTGGCCCTATTCAGTGTGTATTTATTACGTGTTGAATAGAATATAAGTTCATTGTCTGGTCAATGTTTAGTTCCCATCGTGGCAGCTAAATCTCGGTCATACAGTCTACACCCTATCTGTTGGTGTACCAGACTGTATAGGCTCTATGTATGTTGTTATTAATAAAAGCCGCACACAGCTTTTTACAGCGATACATAAACAACACTTATCTTTTTATAACAACTTATGGTTTATAACCGTTTGGTCTACTGACTGAATAAAAGTTGTGCTATATCTAATCGCATTACTTGCGTGGCTTAGCTGTGTGCTCAGATAAGTGGTTTGACAGATTAATTATGATCAGTGCGTTTAGCTCGGCTAAACGTGAGTCTTTTAATCAGTGGCATTTTGACACTGAACAGATAGTAAAATGGAAAGTTGAACAGTTATGCAAAAGTTTAAATGGCAACGTATAGTACTAAAAGTTGGTAGCGCCTTAATCGCACCTGATCAAGATGGGTGTCGTTCTCGTTATTTACTGACCATTGCACAGTTCATCGTTCGTTGTCGAGCGCAAGGTATCGAAGTTATTTTAGTATCGTCAGGCTCGGTGGCTGCTGGTTCGCATTTATTCCCAGAGCAAGAGCAACGCTCTGTGACGATGAAAAAAGCAATGGCAGCGGCTGGCCAAACAGAAATGATGGCCATGTGGGATCGCTTTTTTGATTTCCCATCGGCGCAAATTTTATTAACGCATGGTGATTTGCGAGACCGTGAACGCTATACAAGTATTAGAGAAACAGTATTTACTTTACTTGAGCACGGTGTATTGCCCATCATTAATGAAAATGACACGGTAACAACCGACGATTTAAAAGTAGGTGATAACGATAACTTATCAGCCATGGTTGCGGCTGCGGCAGATGCAGATGCCTTGATGATTTTCTCAGATGTCGATGGTTTATATGACAAGAACCCTAATTTACATGAGGACGCTGTCTTATTACCTGAAATCGAAAGCATCGATGAATCAATTTATGCTATGGCTGGGTGTGCAACCAGTGCTGTAGGTACAGGCGGTATGAAAACGAAAATAGAAGCGGCAGAAAAAGCGACTTCACATGGTATTACCACCTATATTCTAAACGGGTTTAAAGAAGAAACATTTAACCGTTTATTAGCAGGTGATAATCCAGGCACTATTTTCACCCCATACGAAAAACCGATGCAAGAAGCGGTGCATTGGATGACTCACACTGCCAATGAGCAAGGTGAAGTTGTGGTTGAAGGTTCAATTAATGAATCATCAAACCGAGAAAATGGGTGTATTCGCAGTGATGAAATTCTTGCGGTACACGGAGAATTTGGCGTAGGCGATACTATTTTAGTACGCAGTGACGATGGTACGCGTCTAGCAAAAGCAACAGCGAATTACAGTAGCTGTTTATTAAGTTTTATAGCTGACAACGAGCAAAGTGAATTTAGCGAGAAAATGCAGGATTCAATTGGCCCCGTTGTTTCAGAGAAAGATATCGCATTATTGGAGAAGTCATGAGTTTAATTACGGATATTTCGAGCCAAGCAGCACACGCTGCTACCCAGCTAGCCTTACTGGATACAGCCACTAAAAATCAGGTTTTAACTGAGATGGCACAGGCACTTCGTGAAAGTAAAGCGTTCATTATCAAAGAAAATGAAAGCGATTTAGCTGCGGCGCGTGATAATAATCTCCCAGGGGCAATGATTGATCGCTTAACGTTAAATGATGAGCGTATCGAAGCCATGGCTGAAGGGATTGAGGTAATTGTTAGCCTTGACGAACCTGTGGGTCAACTACGTGAAATTACTGAGCGCCCGAATGGCATTAAGATCAGTAAAATGCGTGTGCCTTTAGGTGTGGTGTGTATGATTTACGAAGCGCGTCCTAATGTAACAGCGGATGCGGGTGCATTGTGTTTCAAATCAGGTAACGGTGTCATATTACGCGGTGGTAAAGAAGCGCTTAAAAGCTCGCAAGCGATTGCCAGTGTGATGCACGAAGTATTAGAAAAGCATGGCCTGCCAACAGCGTTAATTTCGGTGATTCCAGACCCAGACCGCGGTTTACTCATGGAGCTGATGCAGCAACGTGACACCATTGACTTAATCATTCCACGCGGTGGTGAAGGCCTAATTAACTTTGTAACAGAAAACAGTACGATTCCTGTTATTCAGCATTTTAAAGGCGTATGTCATCTTTATGTAGATAAAGACGCCGACTTAAATGTGGCTATTAATCTATTACTTAACGGTAAAACGCAGCGTACAGGTGTGTGTAATGCACTTGAAGGTTTAGTCGTTCACCAAGATATCGCTGATGAGTTTTTAAACTTATGTGCAGTGGTACTGCGTCAAGAAGGCGTAAAAGTGAATGCAGACGCAAAAGCCGCAGCGTATTTTGACAACGCGACTGTACTGGCCGACGATGAGTTTGGTGAAGAGTACCTCGATTTAGAAATCGCGATTAAAGTTGTTCCTGATTTCGCGGGTGCGATTGACCACATTGCTAAATTCGGTTCTAACCACACAGAAGTGATCTGTACAAAAGACCAAGCTGCTGCGCAGTTATTCCAACGTAGTGTAGATGCTTCAGTGGTTATGGTTAATGCATCGTCTCGTTTTTCTGACGGCTCGCAATTAGGTTTAGGTGCAGAGATTGGTATTGCAACAACCAAGCTGCATGCTTATGGCCCAATGGGCTTAGAGTCACTCACGACAGAAAAATACCTAGTGAACGGCGAAGGTCAAATTCGCGAGTAATTATTTACACAAAATAAAACATGAAAATGCCGGGCTCTGCTCGGCTTTTTTTTATGTGAATAAAATTAAGACGGCAAAAAATAACGGATAAACTAGATAATTTTTTTAGATAAGTTTGATATTAAATTTGGCAGAGTGCCTAAGAAAAGTAGGAAGGTGGTGGAGCTAAGCAGGATCGAACTGCTGACCTCCTGCGTGCAAGGCAGGCGCTCTCCCAGCTGAGCTATAGCCCCACATTCCTAAATACAGGATGCTTAAGTCTTACGTCCTAAGCGGGGTGAACTTTAATTATTTTTACATTCGCGGTCAAGTGTTTTTTAAAAAATGATCGAATTTTTACCCTCCGCTTTTATTTTTGATAGACTAGGTCGCATCTACTGTTCAAGGCTTATCCAATAATGAAAAAAATAGCATCGCTTTTGGTTGTTTTATTAGCTGGTTGCGCAAGCCAAGGGGACGCCCCTCCTTTTGAAATTAATAACAAACAGTTTTATGGAAAAAATGATGAGCAGGGAAATAAAATTTTTGCTTATGTTGTGTCAGTAAAAGCGCAAGGCCGAAAGCCTATTAATTTAGATAAGCCGATGACGCGTCGACAATTTAAAGACTTTGCCGAGCAAGAGTACTTTGAAGAGTCGAGCAACTTAAAATTACTGTTAGAAGATCAAGCTGTTGAATTATTAAATGAAGAACTCAAAGAGCGTTCGTATTGCGACGACAAACATGTAATTGACGAAGTATTATGGCGTGATTTGAGTGTGCAATTACGAGGACGTTGTTTGTAAATGTATGCCGATAAAACCAAGCTGGCAGCGGCACTTGCTCAGCTCGCTATTGAATACGAAGAAATAGAACACCCACCATTACATGGCAGCCTCGATGCTGATACGTTTATGGTTGATAGGCCTGGTACGCGACTGAAAAACTTATTTCTGCGTGATAACGAAGGTAAACGTCATTTTTTGGTGATAACAGCCCACGACAAACAGCTTGATTTAAAAGCGATTGCAAAGCAGCAAGGACTTTCGCGGATAGGTTTTGCCTCAGATGAGCGGCTTGCACGTTATTTAAAAGTGCCGCCTGGCTGTGTGTCTATGCTGGCACTTTTAAACGACAAACAAAATAATGTCACGTTGTGGCTTGATCAAGAAATCTGGTTTAATGCGCTTTTTCATTGCCATCCGTTTGAGAACACCGCGACTTGGTTAATGAAAAAAGACGACTTAGAACGCTTCTTTGCCAGTACAGGGCATCAGCCTCGAGTCGTATTCCTTCCTGCTAAATAAACCAACGCGAGCCCTATTAAACATACCAGCAGCAGTACTGCCATAAAGGCAACTTGACCATGTTGCTGGTATATCAGCCCCGGTAACAGTGAACCAAGTGCACCACCACTGTAATAAAACGATACATAGCCCCCATTCGTCACACTGGCAGGGGCGGTACTAATTTTATTAACCAATGGTGCAGCACTTGAATGAATCACAAACATAGCGCCACAAAAACCTGTAAATGCGATGACAAATAACAGCAGCTGTTGACTCATCAACAGCAACATTGTGAGGCTATAAAATAAAAATACCCCAGTGAGCAAGCGCCAAGGAGATGAAGACTTTCTCAGTAGCCAAGGGGTGGCTATTGACGCAAGCGCACCGACTAAGTAGCCAGTATAAACAAGTCCGATTTCGCGCGTGTTAGTAATGGCAAAGCTATCTTGCAGAATAAAGGGCAAATAATTTAACAGCGCTGCAAAGCAAAAGAACATACAAAAAACCGCCCCATAGAGCTTCAAAACTAATGGGCTTTTTAATTGCTTTAAATATAAAAGGGGCGATTGCGGGGTATGAATTGCGGTTGTCTTTTGGGGTTTAGGGATAGCGAAGGCAAGACAGACTAAGCCAATCGCTATCACATAGTAAAAGCTTTGCCAGCTTAAAAAATCAGTAAATAAGGCTGCTAACATACGACCAAAATAACCACCAACAATCGTACTACCAATATATAAGGTCATATTACGCTGTAGTAGGTCGGCTTGGTAAGTGACACCAATATAACTGGTCATCGCGGTGAGTGCGGCTGGCAGCGTAATACCTTGAATAAAACGTATCAAAAGTAACACGTTAAAGCTCGGCGCAAAGGTAAAAATAACGCAGCTAATAGCCAGTATAACCATAGCGATTTTTAAAATAACCAGCGGGTTACGCTTTGCTAAAAATAACCCATACACTAATGGAGCGATTGCTAGCGGGAGCATTGTGGCTGTCATTAAACTGCCGGCGGCGGCTGGCGACACAGAAAAATGGCGAGCAAATAATCCAAGTAGGGGCTGGGGTGCGTATAAAACAAAGAAAATAAATACAGAGCAAAGTAACAAATGTCGCAGCTGCATTTTTAGCTCCGTGAAGAAAAAGTATTAGCTTATAGAGTGCGAGTAATTTTACAAGTATCATAATGATTAAAGTAAGAAATATTGCGTCAAATCAAAGTGTCATGATTTCATCGCGTGTTAATCTGCGTGTAATAATATAAATAGCAAAGATTCAAATGGGTTCAGTACTGTTATTTGTTTGCATAGCTGATTAAAATAGCCCTTATACGCATTTTAATTATTGGAATTTAGTGATGGGTTCATTACAAGATCAGCTACTTAAAGCTGGGCTCACTACCTCGCACCAAGCGAAAGTAGCTAAAACTGAAAAACGTAAGCAGCAAAAGAAAAAAAAGAAAGGGGCTACCAGTAACCCAAGTGATTTGCAAAAGCACATTGAGCAAACCAAGCTCGAGCAGCAGAAAAAAGCAGATGAACTAAATAAAGCGCGTTTGGAAGAGCAAAAACAACGTGAGCAAGTTGCTCGCGTTAAGCAAATTTTAGAGCATAATAATCAGGATGAGATCCGTGGTGATCGCACCTTTAACTTCACTTATGAAAATAAAGTGAAAGAGCTCGACGTAAATGAAAAAACACAAAAAGCGTTAGCGGGTGGTCGCTTAGCGATTTGTGTTTTAGAAGGCCAATTTTTTGTTCTGGAAGATGAACCAGCTCGAAAAGTCGCTGAAGTTAGCGAAGAATATATAGTGTTCCATGTCGAACCTGAAGATAAGCAAAAGGATGAAGATGATCCCTATGCTGATTTTGAAGTGCCTGATGATTTAATATGGTAACCCGCATAACTGCATAGCATTTAGGTTGCTGTAACAATTTTTCGGGGGCAATTTGGGTGCAATATTGTTAAATCATGGTCTACACTAAAGAAAATGTTTTCTAACCCGTTAAAAAGAGAAGATACAAATGAGCAAGATAACTAAAATTCTATGTGGGGCTGGCCTTGCAATGGCTGCAAGCCTATCTTTCAATACAATGGCTGCTGATGGCGCAACGCTATACACAGCAAAACTTTGCCAAACGTGCCACGGTGCAGAAGGTAAAGCACCCATTATGCCGCTATACCCTAAGCTAAATGGCCAAAATAAAGAATACTTACTTGCACAAATGAAAGACATTAAGTCTGGTGCACGTAATAACGGTATGGCTTCTGCGATGAAAGCAATGGTTGCGAACGTATCTGAAGAAGAAATGGCAGCAATTGCAGATTATTTATCACAAGTTAAATAATCCGCTACATTTAATAAAAAAGGCCACATCAATTGATGTGGCCTTTTTGTATCAGCTATTGATCATCGGTTAATAGTAATTTAGACTTCTATACATCTATTTATGCTTGTCGCATATACAAGGTTTTCCATGTTTGACTTACCAAAACTCGATTTAAAAAATAAAGTATCTGAACAAGAATGGCAGCTTCGCGTAGATTTGGCTGCATGCTATCGTTTGGTCGAGCATTTTCGTTGGGGTGATTTAATTTATACCCATTTATCTGCACGCTTACCGGGCACAAATCAGTATTTGGTCAATGCATTTGGTTTAAGCTTTGATGAAGTAACCGCGTCAAACTTAGTGAAGGTTGATTTAGAAGGGAATATTCTCGACGATACACCGTTTAAAATTAACCCTGCAGGTTTCACTATTCACAGTGCTATTCACGAAGTGCGCGATGATGCGCATTGTGTTATCCACCTTCATACCAAAGAGACTATTGCGGTAGCAACGCAAGAAAAAGGTTTACAACCGTTAAGCCAATACTCGATGTTTTCATTGCCGTCACTGTCATACCATGGCTATGAAGGCTTAGCCGTGAACAAGGATGAAAAAAAACGCTTACAAGATGATTTAGGCACTACAAATCATATGCTTTTAGTAAATCATGGCGGTTTAACGGTGGGCCCAACGGTGGGGGATGCATTTATGCGCTTCTATGATTTACAGCGCGCCTGTGAAATTCAATTGGCGATTCAAGCCAGTGGTCAAACAGCTATTCCGGTGCCTCAACCTATTATCGATAATATTTATAATCAAGCGAATGTCGTGCATAGCGGCAGTACTGGAGGCCAATTAGCGTGGCCTGCGATGCTGCGTAAGGCTTATCGCCTTGATCCTAGTTTTGCTCAGTAAGGAGTAACCATGAAAGTTAATCGCGTCGAAGTGTTCGATATTCATTGTCCAGACAGACCTGCTTGGACACCTGTGTTTGTGCGTATTCATACAGATGAAGGTATTAGTGGCGTTGGTGAAGCCGGGCTTGCTTATGACTTAGGTCACAGTGCAGCCGCTGCGATGATCAAAGAAATGGCTGACGCTTTTTTAATAGGCCATGATCCGTTTCAAACTGAAAAGCTATGGTCACGAATGCTACGCGAGAGCTTTTGGGGGTTAGGCGGAGGACCTGTTGTCTACGCTGCGATGAGTGCGATTGATACTGCACTGTGGGACATCAAAGGAAAAGCATTAGGTTTACCTGTTTATCAATTGCTAGGGGGTAAAGTTAACGACAAACTTCGTACTTACGCATCGCAATTACAGTTTGACTGGGACAGCGAGTTTAAAGCACTTATTCACCCAGAAGAATATGCAGAAGCGGCATTAAAAGCGATTGCTGAAGGCTACGATGCAGTGAAAGTTGACCCTATCCAATACGATAAGCACGGCAATACTTATTATGACCGCACTAATATTATTTCTCGTGGTGAAATGAAGTTATACCGCGCGCGTATGCAGGCTATTCGTGAAGCGGTGGGTGATGAAGTTGATATTATTTTTGAATGTCATAGTTTGCCAGGGGCAACATCTGCAATTCAAATTGGTGAAATCGCCGAAGAATTCGATTGCATGTATTATGAAGAGCCAGTGAACTACCTAAACCATTCATTGCATGCCAAAGTCGCTGATAAAGTTGCAGTGCCCATAGCCGGTGGCGAGCGCTTGTATAATCGTTGGGGTGTACGTCCTTATCTTGAAGATCAAAGCATTGATGTGCTTCAGCCAGATCTTGGTTTATGTGGCGGTTTCACCGAGACGAAAAAGGTCTGTGATTACGCTGATATTTTTGATGTGCGTATTCAAGCGCATGTATGTGGCGGTCCAGTTGCAACAGCGGCATCGTTGCATTTAGAAACAGCTATTCCTAACTTCTTAATTCATGAACATCACACTTACGCGATTAAAAAGTGGAATCGTGAGTTATGTATTCAAGACCCACAACCTAAAAATGGCTTTTTCCAAGTATCCGAAGAACCCGGCATTGGTATTGAGTTAAACGATGATGTTGTGATGCGTTCGCAACGTGTCGAAATAAAATAAATAGATTCAGCAATAAAAAAGCCCGTAAGGGCTTTTTTTATAGGTGTTTAGGTATATGTGAGGCTTAGTTAACCGCTTTACACTTTACCAGCGGCAGTGGCTCTGTTGCTTTGCTGTCTAAATGACGAACAAAGCACATTTTATCTTTAATGAGTAATTCAAAGCGATCGGGCATAGAAAGCTGCTTTCCCATGATTGGATTGCCTTGCGCATCTGTGATGCCCATGCTGTCAGTAACGAGGATACTGCTATTGATAAAGGCATCATCGGCGACTGCAATAGGCTGACTGTGCATTAATCTGGCAATACCTTGTGCAATCAAGGTGCTTTGCGGTGTTGTTAACACCGCATGTTGTAGCTTAGGAGTCGGCTCTTGGCTTTGTGCACTACACCCAAGCAAAGTCACAAAGTATATTGCTGTGGCTACTTTAAAGTTCATACACGCCTCTAATACTCAAGTATTTTGTTTTGCTCAATAAGCGTTGTTGCTCGGTTGTCCTGTACTTTTGGTGTATCAGTGAACAGCGCTGGTGCAAAACCCTGTTTGCTGGTCATTGAGCTTGCTACAGGGCATGTTCCAGTCGCTCTGTATGCCAGTGCAGTACTAAGTAATGCTTCATTTTCGTCGCCAAGCTGATGGCTAAAATCATCGGCGACTGCACAACCTGGGACTCGCACGGGTTGAAACTCACTGCCAGTGCTGTTTTGGGGGGCAAAGCCATCGGCATATTCACCAAAGCCTTTATTGTTAACTCCTGTAAATTGAATGCTGAAGTAGGTCGTATCACAGTTATCGGTTGGGTAAAAACCATAGGGTTTACCACAGGTATTTTCCCCTATTTGAATGACCTCAATATTGGCCCCTCTTAAGCCATTAATTACGGCTTCACTGGCTGAACATGTACTGCCTGTTGTTAACACAAAAACACGTTTTAGGTCTAAACTAGGCAATGGTGTGCCAGGGTTGATTGCTGGGTTTTCTGCAAATCCGACAAATTCATCGGTAAACGGCACGGGCTCCAAACGCTCCCCAGTGATTGGGTTAAAGGTTGGGTGTTGATCGTTAAAGATAGTCTTTTCGAAAATTTTGCCGTCAGTATTTTCGGCACCTGCAATCATATAAGCAACTTGACTTGCCATCTGTAGGAAACCGCCGGGGTTGTATCGCATGTCGATAATCAGGTCTTTCACATTACGTGCTGCTAATGTATTAAAAGCATCAAATAAGGGCTTTTCTGCAATCGCATTGTGGCGATTAAATTGGAAGTAACCGACTTCTCCATTTGCGAATGTTTTAATATTGCCTACAGCTTGTCCCGTAATAGTTTGGGCTGTCATGGTGACTTCGCGGGTTTCACTGGTGTTGATATCTTTAAACACAAAGGTCGTTACTTTCCCGGATTCAGACGGAAAAAGACCCGCATTGAGTACGTCGACTTCAGCTTGGGTGCTGGCATTTACAAAGTCTACACCATCCACTTCTAACACTTCAAAACCACGCGCTAGGTTTTGTGTTGCCGCGGGTGAGTTGGGTTCGGTATAAGTTATAATGGCTTGACGTGGGGCGCTGGCACTTATTAAACGTATTTTAAAGCCATAGCCAAAGGTTTGTCCCGACTGGCTTTGTGCTCGCCATTCATCGGTGGGTAAACTGGAATGAAAGTTGTCTTTTTTAGCCCCTGACTCCGTGGTGTTTTCGGTTTTTAGTAACGCAAAATAATTGAGAACCCCATCAGTGAGGGCTGGATCACGGTCTATTATTTCATCGTACCAAAGGTATGTTTCATGGCTCCATGAACGCAGCCAGTGCTTTTCATTGAGTGCCTGACATTGTTGATCAAACTTACTCGATGGCTCAAACACACCTTGTGTCCACGTAATGGTGGCTGGGTCTAGATTGCCTGAATCGGAGTTGTCACTCCCACTGCCGCCACACC
Organism: Pseudoalteromonas sp. bablab_jr011; assembly: GCF_016464045.1. Lineage (NCBI taxonomy): Bacteria > Pseudomonadati > Pseudomonadota > Gammaproteobacteria > Alteromonadales > Pseudoalteromonadaceae > Pseudoalteromonas > Pseudoalteromonas sp. bablab_jr011. The sequence goes on from NZ_JACDWU010000028.1 coordinate 23,757, forward strand.
CAACAAGACTAAATACGCACGCACCTAAAATGGCCGCTTCTTTTGAAAAAATAAACATAACCACTAACCTAAACCGCTTTTATTTAACTAAATATAGCTAGTTTTTAATCAATTTGATAGATTTCGTGGGCGTTTTTGTAGCTTAGACGATGCCATACGCTGTGCTGGTTACACAATGAAAAGTAATGCTGCCAGCATGTCTCGTAGTGTGTCTTTATTTGGCAAACAGGAAAATTACTGGCAAACATAATACGCTGCTCGCCAAAGTATTGCAGCAGTGTATCAAGCAGCCATTGGTGCTTACTTGCAGCCAGTTTGCTGAACTCTAAGCCTGAGAACTTAATCGCAATATTATCACAGCGGCTTAATTTAATAACCGCGTTTAGCCATTGTTGTTCATCGCATATAAAGCCTAAATGGTTAATTACGACTCGTAATGAGGGAAGGGCATGGCAGTATTTTATGAGCTGCTCGGTAATGTGTAGGTTTTCAATTTCAAACTGTGCTTCAAATCGCAAGTTTTGCGCAGCAAGATAGGCTAAGTTTTCAAGGCAATTAGGTGCGAGTAAACGAGTCGCATCTTTACCTTCAGTAATATCGCGAATACCCACAAGGTGTGAATGTGTTAATGCCGAAAGCGCCAGACTAAATTCGCTCAAGGTAGCGTCTATTCGACTATAACTAATGGCTTTGTATTTGTAGCCGTTTAAATGCTGTGCTAGCCAGTTGAGCTCTTTAACAGGGTCATTATTATCGTACCCTGCCTCAATATGAACAAGTGCTTCTAATTGAAATGGGCATGCTGATTTTAGTTGCGCCATGCTAATAGGAGCTTTGATCTTATCGAGGTGAGGCCACGCAGGTGGTTTCTCGCCTTGCAACCAAGTGTATTGACCCTCAGTGAGGTTAAAAAAATGCACATGGGGGTCAATAATCTTGTCGCTCATTGCGTGGTATACCCACCATCAATACTGTGTAGGCTACCAGTGATAAAGCTTGCCTCAGGGCTAACTAAAAAATTAACCAATGCAGCCACTTCCTCTGGTTGACCTAAGCGCCCTAATGGCTGTAATGCAGCTTCTTCTGCGACGACGGCAGTTTTATCGGCGCCGCTTCGCTTGCAGTAAGCGTCAATTGCATTATGAAATAAAGGTGTTTCAATGGTGCCTGGGCAAATAGCGTTAGCGCGAATGTTAAATGCGGCATAATCCAGAGCGGTTGTTTTTGCCATTGAAGCAAGTGCATGCTTTGTTAAGTTGTAAGCAAAAGAATTGGGCTTACCAATAAGCGCTTGATCAGAGGCAATTAAAACAATACTACCTTGCCGTTTTGCTTTCATGCTGGGTAAAACTGCTTGAATTGCCGCATACGCGCCTTTTACGTTGAGCGCAAAAAGAGCATCAAACGTTGCCTCGTCAGTATCTTCAATGGTGGCACTTAAATGACGACCAGCATTAGAAATAAGCGCATCGATACGGCCTGTTTCTTGTGCTATATCAGCAATAACCGCTTTTACCTGCTCAACATTACTGACATCACAGTAGCGGTAGTGACCTTCTGATGGTGTAATATCAAGGTTATACACGATGTATGCTTCGCGCGCTAAGCGCTCAACAATGGCCTTACCAATCCCTTTACTGCCACCTGTGACAATTGCAACGTTTGTCATTATTTACCCTTAGTGGCTATGACCACAACCGCCTTCACCATGTACGTGACCGTGCGCTAATTCTTCACGTGTCGCTTCACGGACGTTGAGTACTTCAACGTCAAAAGTCAGTGTTTTACCTGCAAATGGGTGGTTTAAGTCACAATCTGCATTGAAACGACCTACTTTTACAATCGTCACTTGATGACGGCCTTGGTTTGAGTGAACAATCGCAGTCATACCCGGTTTCCATACTTTAGTATTGCCTTGTAAGTGCTTAAGTGGAATACGCTGAATAAGGTCATCAACACGCTCACCATAAGACTCGCTTGGCTCAAGTGTTACACTAAAGCTATCGCCAGCGCTTTTACCTTCAAGGGCTTTTTCAAGACCCGGTAGCATGCCTTCTGTACCATGGATATATGAAAGTGGCTCGCCATCTTTGCTTGATTCAATTTGCTCGCCTGCTTCACTTAATGTGTAGTGGAACTCAACGGCAGTGTCTTTGCTGATTTGCATGTTTTTTCTCTTGTAAACTTAGAATATAAACACTGATTTTACGCTAACCACAATGACACAGCAATCAAGGCTTTTTCAAAGAGCTTTCAATACCCGACAGCATAGCCTCGCTGGCTGATGTTTGAGGGGCTGGTGGCTTTGCTTGAGGAATATGCAAAGTTAGTATGGTGCCTGGTTTTAGTAGGCTAGATGCGCTGAGTTTATTCCAAATAGCCACGTCTTTATGAGGGACATCAAAAAGCTGACTAATGCTCCAAATAGAATCCCCCGGCTTTACTTGATAATCGACAGCAACAGTTGAAACAACGTCTTCTTGTTGCTCTAAATACGGGCTGATATTGTAATCAACTATTAACGATCCAGGCATCGTTTGAGGTTTACTTAGGCGCAATTGCTCACCCACTTTAATGAGATTCGAGGTTTTATTATTGAGCATTTTTAATTGGCTTATAGGCATATTAAAACGTCTTGCGATGCGATAAAGCGTATCGTCCTTTTGAACGGTGTACTCGCCAATAAAGTTGTTACGAAATAGTTTACTCTGTAATAAAGTACGCTGCTCTATTGGTAATATCAGCGTGTGGGGGCCATTAGGAGAGCTTTGATTCTTTAAATAGCCAGGGTTTAGTTTATGTAATTGGCTACGCCCAATCCCAGATAAACTCGCAATTACCGAAAAATCAAATTGCTGGCCGACATTAAACTCCGTTGTGAGCGGTTTATTAGCGAGTTTTGGGCGTTTTAGGCCTTTTTCAGGGTGTCTGATTAAGTGGCTGAGTGCTAATAATTTAGGGATATACTCAGCAGTTTCTTTTGGTAATGACAGCGACCAATAATCGGTTTTCTTACCGAGTTTTTTATTCTTCTCGATGGCTTTCTTAACACGCCCTTCACCACTGTTATAGGCCGCGATTGCGTGTAACCAATCGCCATCAAAGCGTTTGTGCAAATAACTGAGGTACGCTAAGGCAGCATCGGTTGAGGCGAGAATATCTTGGCGGCCGTCGTACCATTGGTCGCTCTGCACGCCAAAGTGATAGGCAGTTGCCCCGACTAACTGCCATATCCCCACAGCTTGCTCTGATGATTGAATAGTGGGTCTAAAGTCACTCTCTACAAAGGGGAGTAATGCAAGTTCCATCGGTAAATTCTGTTTTTCGACACGTTTGACGATATGGTAAAGATACGGTGCAGCGCGTCGGTTCACTTTTTCAAGGTAGGCTGGTTGCTTTAAGTACCACTTTATCCGGGCTGTCGTATGCTTATTGGTTTGAAATACCAACGATAGATTATTTGCAATGTGTTGCCACAAATCAGTCGCTCGCGGTTTAGCGAGTGGCGTATCTTTATAAGGTTGAAGTTTTACAGGTTCAGCAGTCTTATCGGCTGTAGCAACAGGTTGCTCAGTCGGCTGTGTTTGTAAGCTTAAATCAGGCTTGAAATGGCTAAAAATCTCTGGCCGAGCCTGTTGCTCTTGTTGTGTATCTTGCTGAGTTGTTTGGCATCCTTGTAGGCCAATAAAAAAACTCAGCAATAGTAAATATTTCAAACGCATTAAAGCCATGTAATAAAATCCCTTTACTATTTTAGCGCTATTTTGACGATTTGGCCTGCTTAAGTCCAGCTTCTAGAAACATGACAAAAGCGCGTTGACCGACTTCATCAAGGTGATAGTCTTGTTTTATTTGCTCAGGAAACAGGGGAATTAACTCACCAATAGGCTTTTCGGGCTGTGCATTTGCAAGTGTCAAAATAGCAGATAAAAATGTTTTCGGCTGATTAAGTTCTGCAGGAGTTAGTTGTGCACCATGACCCGGTAAAATTGTTGTGATAGCACTATTTTGTTGAATCTCAGTTAACGCTGCGAGCCAATTATCTATTTGCCCATGCCCTGGGTAAGGTAACCAATCGGTTATATCTCCACCAAGTAATACCCGGCCATGATCGGCTGTTAATACTAAGTCGCCATGCGTGTGTGCTTGATACGGCATAACAGTAATCGGGTAATCACCAAGGTCGAGATGCGTTTCTTTAGCAATACGGATTGCGGGGGGATTGAGTGTTAATTCGCGCCAACGAAACAGGCGTTTTTTAGCAAGTGATAGTTTTTCTCGCCAAACGGCTTGTTGTTCTTGTGGTTGGCTTGCTAAACGTTGATAACTTAGTTCTATGCTTTTTTCATAGCCATCAAGTTTATCGTTTAAGGCTTTTTGATAGTGGGTGAATTCATTCGCTAGTTGCTGATGAACAATCAATTTTGCATCAGGGAACGTGGCTTGTAACACTGCAAGACCCAGCAAGTGGTCATCATGATAATGACTCGCAACCAAGTAGCATAAAGGTGTTTTTAAGCGCTTTTTCAAACGCTGTGCGAGTTGCTCAACCGCGGCAAAATCACCGCTGGCATCAAACATAAGTGCACACGTTTTACCTTCAATAAGGATCTGATTTGAATCGTAAAAGCGCAGCGATGCCTGTTGTTGTAAAAATTGAATCTCAGGGCTGATAGTCTGCCATGTAACCTTGGCTTTAGATGAGAAACTTGCTGTTAGTAGCGCTAAAAAAGCCCACATTGATAAAGCATATATGCGCATTCTAATTTGCTCGGTTATTATTCAGGTTGAGCATTGTAAACAAAAAAAGCGCAAGATGCGCTTTTTATATAACCAATACTACTCACGGCGTATTAAGTCGAGTGAGTTTGGTCTAAGTACTGGCTAAGTTTATCGATTAAAGAGTCATGCTGTTGCTCTTGTTTTGCTTGTTGCGATTGTGCTTCGAGCAATTCATGGCTTAAGTGCAGCGCAGCCATTAATAACGCTTTTTGTTCATTACGAACAGAAGAGCGTTGTTTCATTTGGTCCACTAAGTCATTCAAATGTTGTGCAGCAGCAACTAGGGCGTTCTCTTGACCCGGTGGGCAAGAGAACTCATGTTCTTTACCTAGTAGCTCTACGGTGACCCGCTGACTTTGTGGGCTGCTCATTAGCTAGCCTGATGTACGCTTTGTAATTTCTCAAGCAGGCCAGTTAATGTGCTGCTTGCTTCTTTTTGTTTTTCTTCGCTATCGAGTACTTCAAGTTGAAGCGTTTCGTTCTCGTCTATTAATTTTGCAGTTTGATCTTTTAAGCTTTTCACTTCGCTTTCAAGTTCGCTGTTTCGGTGGATTAATTTGTCGATCAGTTGTTCGAGTTGGGAAAGGGTTTCGTTATTCATAAATGCGCTCATAAAACTGTGATTATTGTCATGCAAATGTAAAGGAAAGTGTGTTGATATGCCAGCATTTACGCCTGTTTTAGCGTATTTTTATTTAAAATTAAGGTGTAATTCAGCGTAGCTGCATTTTTATTCATTTATGGTTCACTCTGCGCTTAGATTTTAGGATTATTCACTATTTATCATGTACAATATCTTCATCTATTTTTCATGCAGCACTGCATTTAGCGATTTATAAATATGCTTAGTTACCGACACTCTTTTCATGCAGGCAATCCTGCTGATGTGCTTAAACATCTGGTTTTAGCTGAAGTTCTTAAATACCAAACAATTAAAGATAAGCCACTCGATTATATTGATACCCATTCGGGGGCGGGCTTTTTTGAACTAGCGGGCAGTGATGCACAAAAAACACAAGAGTATTTAGATGGCATAGCAAAGCTTTGGCAGCACCAGAGTGAGCATGCACCGTTAACTGAATATATTGAGCTGATTAAATCGTTTAACCAGAATGGCGAATTAGATTTCTATCCTGGCTCGCCAAAAATTGCTGAACACTTTTTGCGTCGCCAAGATAATGGCTGGTTTTTTGAGTTACATCCTCGCGACTTAGCATTACTTAAGCAGAATATGATAGGTAAACGCTCTATCCGTGTGCGTGGCGAAAATGGTTTTCAAGGGTTAGTTGGTCTGCTGCCACCGCCATCGCGTCGTGCATGTGTGCTGATTGACCCTCCATACGAAATTAAAGATGACTATGACACGGTGGTAAAAACCCTCGTTAAAGCGCACAAACGCTTTGCAACGGGTACGTACATGATTTGGTATCCGGTCGTTGATCGTGAGCGCATAGATAAAATGGAAGCAGGTTTAATCGCATCTGGCATGCGTAATATTCAATTGTTTGAGTTAGCCACCGAAGCAGATACTGAGGTACATGGTATGACGGCCTCAGGCATGATAGTGATCAACCCACCATGGAAACTAAAACAGACGATGGACGCGATTTTACCTGAGCTTGTTTCTGTATTAAGTGACAGTAGTGGCTTTTATCGCAGTGAGCAATTAGTTGAAGAGTAATGCTGCAACAATGTGCCTATTTAATAAAGGGTATAAATAAAAAACGCCCCGCAATTGCGGGGCGTTTTCGTGTTAACTGTCTTTAATTCATATAGGTTGCTGCAAATGTAGCAAGGGGTTCGCTGCTGCCATCTAATAGCGTAAGCTGCTCACCATTAATTGAAAATTGCGCTGTCGCAGTGAGTAGAGCAGACATTGCAGCTTCAATATCCATTTGCTCGATACACATCTTCTTAGTGCTGGCTAATGGGTTGAAGGTGAGTGATTGATTATTCACGTCATAGCTGCCTGAAAAGCTATTACAGCCAAGGAAACCATGCGTTGAGCCATCTTCTTTAAATTGAATGAAAGGCTCTTTTGTTTTTACTTTAACGGGTTCACCGTTAATCGTGACTGCTTTCCAATATGTATTAGTTAACGTTACATCGGGCTTTTTCGCCGACACTTTAGATACCGTCACTTTATACACATCATTCTGAGCACCTTCAGCAAACGGGTTGTTGTGAGTGGTGCTAATGTATAACAGCTTGCCTTGGTTTTCGATTCGAGCGCCGACGCTATAACGATGGCGATCAGCAATTTTACTTTCATCATACTCAAGTGCGACGTTATAAGGAGGCGCCCCTTTTAACGCAACTTCTTGTTCGCTGATCACGTCTGCTTTTGCATCCATTTTTGATACATCGGCTAACTGCACTTTCAATACAGAGCCCGGTGGCAGCATGCTACGGTCTAAATAAGTAATTTGCGTATTGAGCGTTTTCATTGTTGATTGCTCTGCTTGAGGCGCGTCAGAGTCTTCGCCACAACCGGTAAGAACTAAGCTGCTTCCTAAGATCATTACGCTGCAAAGTGAAGCACGTTTTAAAGATGAAAAGGTATCCGAAGCCATGATATTTTCCTTGCGTTTTTAGTGTTATACACTGAGATTATTGTATTAGCATAAAGTTCGCTGACTTAATCATAGCTTAATTGAGTCAAAGTGGGCGCAAGGCCCATTTTTAATAAGAAATTATTTTTTCACGTATTTTGTTAGAATAACGATACGTTGCCCATCGACACGTCCTTCAATGTGTTCAGGGTTACTGGTTAAACCAATATTTCTTACGGCTGTGCCGCGCTTAGCAACGAGGCTGCTCCCTTTTACATCGAGATCTTTGATTAGCGTTACTGTATCGCCCGCTTGCAGCACAACGCCATTACTGTCGATATGTTTAATGTCATCATCTTCAGCAAGGGCTGTTTGCGCCCACTTTAGCGTGTCTTCTTCAAGGTAAATCATGTCTAGAGCATCTTGTGCCCAGCCATTATCTGCCGCTAAACGTTTTAACATACGATACGCCACCACTTGAACGGCAGGCGTTTGACTCCACATGCTGTCATTTAGGCAATGCCAGTGAGTTGCAGTTAATTCTGCGTTATTTTCGATTTGGTCTTTGCAAGTCTGACAGACATAGATACATTTATCAGAGTGAGCTTCCGTGACAGGAGGGACTTCGTATACAGATAAATTCTCTGTTGCGGCGCACAGTTCACATTGGTTATTACTGCGTTCGATAAGGGCTTGTTCAATGCTCATAGGAGGCTCTTTTAAGTTAACAAGAAAAACAGCGCGCAGTATAGCAAATGTAGCCCCAAAGCGGAATATCCCTAATTATTGTGGGGGTATGTTTTTTGTGTATTTATTGATGATGGTATCAATCGTGCCATTATTTTTAAGTTGCTCAATAGCTGCATTTATATTCTTGAGGAGCGACTGATGTTCTGCTCGGATACGAATTTTCAAATTACCTTGTGAATGAAGGGCGCCAAGCTGCGTATTGATATTGAACCAGTTTGACCAGTATATCGCAGAGAGCTTATCAATAATTGCCACCTCTATTCTGTTGAGTTGTAATGCTTTAACCAGCTCTTTTTCGGAGTGAAAATCAACGCGCGTGAAGCGCTCATCATCATAATAGTAATAGCCAAGTACCGTGCCGACAGGGTGCTTTTTTATTGCCTCTAAATCTTGCCATTTGTTGATATTTTTACTCAAGCTAACAAGGTATTCTTCGACGGTAAATAAATTATCTGAATAGCGGAACATGTCATTTTCTCGCTCTTTCTCACTGAGCCATTCAGGACTGATTACATCAAAATCGATGTGGCCTAAATGAAGATACTTAACCGTGCGTTTGGCTGGCAATTCAATGTGTTGTGCATCAATGTTGGACAGACTTAGCACATGTTGGATGATTTCTGGCAGGATACCGGGCGAGTTTTCGTCATCAATATAGTATGGGTAATAGCTTCCAGAGGCCGTAATATTATACTTTAACGCAGGGGGCGATGCCGCATGCGCAGAGCTAAAAATAGCACCGTATAAAATTATGAAAAATAACGAAAAAATTAAGTGCAATGGACTATGTTTAAAGTTATTCATAAATTTAGTTTGGTCGGGTTTTTCTTTTTTAGCAAGGAAAACATCTTTCACTATACTTATAACAATTGTAATGTGGCTTTAGTTACATTTAGTGAGAAGTAATATGTCAGAGTTAAATATGGAAGGTAAAAAAAGTCAAAACGTGACTCAGTATATAGCCAGGCAGCCAATATTTAATGCTGATAGAAGTGTGTATGCGTATGAATTGTTATACAGAGAATCGAGCGATAATGTTTTTCCGATAGGAACCAGTGATGGCCAAGCCACCGGGCGACTCTTTTTTAATGCATTGATGTTAATGGGACTTGAAAAGCTTACAGGGTTTCAACCTGCGTTTATTAATTTATCGACCGATGCCATTCTTGATGATTTTCCGCGACTGCTCCAACCAAGCAGTGCAGTACTCGAAATAGTTGAGCGAACGACAAGTATCCCAAAAGTTGTAACACGTGTTAAACAGCTCAAAAAAGAGGGCTATTTTTTTGCCCTTGATGACTATGATGGCACTGAAAAATGGCAAGACATACTTCCTTTGATGGACTTCATCAAGTTAGAGGTTGAGCATCCTATTATTAAAACCAATATGATGATCAAAAAGCTAAAACGCAGTTATCCAGATGCAATCATAATCGTTGAACGCATCGAAAATTATGATGACTTTAAACAGTTAAAAGACGCGGGTTGTGATTTATTTCAAGGCTTCTTTTTTGCAAAGCCAGAAGTGCTTAGCTTTGGTAATGTTGAACCGTCGAAAATGGCAGTACTTGATTTACTAAGCTGTACAGCAAGGCCTGATATTGACTTTGATGCGGTGCAGCAACGCGTTGGTCGAGACCTTGGTTTAACAGCGCGTATTTTAAGATTGGTAAATGCACGCTCACCTAATTCACAACAAACGATAAAATCAATCTCACAAGCGGTTATTTACTTAGGTGAAGATGCGATTCGTCAGTTTGTCCGTGTTTTAGCATTAAGTGAATTGGGGAATGATAAACCACAAGAATTAACCAAGCTTGCGCTTACACGTGCAAAGTTTATTGCGCTGATGCTTGAACCCGGTGGTAAAGAGCTATCAGAGCAAGGTTATTTAGTCGGATTGCTGTCTGTGCTTGATGCCATTCTCGATATGGAATTAGATAGAGTTACAAAAGAGTTTTCACTCGGCGCAGAACTTTCCAGTGCATTGTTAAGCTTTAATGGTATGCAAGGTATTAGCCTGCGACTTGTTAAAGCAATCGAAGAAGAACAATGGCAAGACGTGCGGTCATTTTTAACCATGATTCGGCCAGCTTCACACATGGACGTTGTATTTAAAGCAATGTACAGCGCACGTGCTTACGCAGATGAAGTATTGACGACCTTGTCATCAATTGCAGACTAATGGTATTGAGTTGGTTATTATGTTCGCTCTGTTAGTGGATAAGGTTTTTATACCATGCGTTCAATATTTCCAATTGTGACGATTATTTTTGCCCTCGCTTTACTTGTCCCAGGGGTTACTCAGCCCGTTCTCACGTTAGAAGGTAAAATAGATAAATCTAAGTTAGCTAAAACAGGCATTGAAATGTTAGCAGATGAAGGTGACAGAAATACGCGCAGCGTATTGATGATGGCCTCCAGTATGTTAGGTCTTGATAAGCTTGAAGGCGAAATAGACGCGTACAAAAAAACGCGCAGTATTTGGGGCACTGTGAACGAGCTTGCTAACAATAAAAACTACTTAGTAGCGGTACTCGTTGCGGTGTTTTCGATTGTTATCCCGGCAATAAAATTATTGATGCAGTTACTGTATTGTTTTCTTCCCGTGAATAAATTTAAGCAGTTACTCGGTCAGCTTATTCAGCAACTCAGCAAATGGAGTATGGTTGATGTGTTTGTCATTGCATTAATCGTTGCTTATTTAGCAGGCAATGCCGATGGTCAAATGGGGGAGTTGATAAAAATGCACGCAGAGTTGGGGGTGGGTTTTTGGTATTTTACTGGCTACTGTTTATTTGCAATAGCCGCTAGTAGCAGTATAAAAATAGAGAAACCCTTGTAGTTGGCGTAATTTTCAGGCTACAATTTACACGATTAATATTTAAGGTATGTTGATGACGCGACTTTCAAGCTATATGTTAATAGCCATGATGCTGCTCACATTTGTGAGTCAGTCAGTTGCGTCTGTGTCAATGGTCTGCGACATGCCGCATGCTTCAATGGCTATGAATCATCATGCCGATATGGACAATGATAACGACATGTCTGACATGGACTGTTGTCATGAAGATACCATGGACAGTGCCGACTGTGCGTGTCCATTTAATGCGTGTACTGCGCATTCACTCCTTCCTCTTAATAACCCAGTGATGAATGCTAACAAACAATCTGAAAAAGTACGTTTGTTTGATGTTAGCCAACGCAGCTACCCTATAAGTTCTTTATATCGCCCACCTATTACTGCTTAAGCAGGATAGGTCTGTCAAAAATTCAGCTAAGCGCTGCTTTACAACCCATTCTGCCCCTAACTCTATTGTTTTTTAACTTTCTAGAATTTTAGTGGAGCATGTGATGACTCACAGCAAATTTTTAAAGGCATTTTGCCTTGGTGTATTAGTAACGACTTCCAGTATGGTTCAGTCTAATCCATTGACACTGAATGGCGTGGTTGAATACGCACTGACGCATGAGCCTTGGCTACAAGCAAACAAATATCAGCAAGAGGCAATTGAAGCGCAAAGTATTGCCGCAGGCACCTTGCCAGACCCTGTTCTGACGGTAGGGCTAATGAATTTACCGACGGATGGTTTTGCCTTTGACCAAGAGGGTATGACGCAATTCAAAGTGGGTTTATCACAACAGTTTAGCCGCGGTGATAGCTTGGCATTACAGCAGCAAGCGTTAAGGCAATCGGCCGAGCAATACCCATGGCAACGTGCTGACCGACAAGCGCAAGTAAAGGCTATTGTTACTGAAGCATGGTTAAATGCCTACCGAGCTCAGCAAAGTATCCAATTAATTAACCGAGATAAAGCGCTATTCAACCAATTGATTGATATCACAGAAGCAAGCTATGCAAATTCTTTAGGGACTACGCGCCAGCAAGATATCATTCGTGCTCAGTTAGAGCTTACACGCTTAGAAGATAAATTGGTGATGCTTGAGCAGCAATTCGATAGTGCGAAAAAGCGCTTAGCACAGTGGTTGCCAATTGACATGCTAAGTGGTCCTGTCAGCAGTGATAATGGTGATGTGGCGACTTTAATGCCATACCAAAATATGCAACCAACAGGCGTGACCGAAGTGCTTATGGGGCATCCTGCTGTTGTGGCTATTGAGCATGCCTTACGTGCAAAAAGCACACAAATCGAAGTGGCAAAAGAAGCCTATAAGCCACAGTTTGGTATGAATGTTGGCTATGGTTATCGTGATGATACGCCGATGGGAAGTTCGCGCGCCGATTTATTCTCGATAGGGGTCAGTGTTGATTTACCATTATTTACAGATAACCGCCAAGATCAGCAAGTCAATGCGGCTATTGCAAATGCTGAAGCAGTTAAAACCACAAAGCTAATCACGTTACAAAAACTGCAAGGTCAATACTTTAAAGAGCTTAGCCAGTTAAGTCGCCTAGCCCAACGTCGAGCGCTTTATGTCGAGCAGCTTTTACCACAAATGGCAGAGCAAGCCGAAGCCACATTAAATGCATATACCAATGATGATGGGGACTTTTCAGAAGTCATGCGTGCTCGCATCAGTGAGCTAAATGCAAAAATAGATGCCCTAAATATCGATATCGACACACAAATTACGCTGGCACGTTTAAATTATTACGCAGCAGCAAAAGACAGCCAAATTAATGCAGCACACAGCCAAGGAGCACATCATGAATAATACCGTTAAATTAGGAGTGGCTTTGGCAGTGGGTGCCGCTTTGGCAACCGTAGTAAATCAGCTTTCTACTGCTGATCATTCCGCTATGCCAAGTGCAGAAAAGAAACCTCTGTATTGGGTTGCTCCCATGGATAGCAACTACCGACGTGATGAGCCAGGATTGTCGCCAATGGGCATGGAGTTAGTCCCTGTATATGAAGAAAACAGCGCCGAAGACAGCCCCGGAACAGTTAGAATATCACCTGCCGTTGTCAACAATTTAGGTGTTAGAACCGCACCGGTACGTTTTAAGTCACTGCAAACTACCGTTGATACCGTGGGCTACGTGCAATACGACCAAGATCAATTAGTGCATATTCATCCACGTGTTGAAGGCTGGATTGAAACGCTGTTCGTGAAAGCTGCGGGTGATCAAGTAAAGCAAGGTGAACCCCTCTATACCTTGTATTCTCCACAGTTGGTGAATGCGCAAGAAGAGTTATTACTTGCCCTAAAGCGAAATAATAGTGTGCTTATTCGTGCTGCCAAAGCGCGTTTGGCCTCATTAAATGTATCGAATGATTTTATTGAGCGCTTAGAGCAAAGTCAGAAGGTCAGACAAAACATCACCTTTTATGCCAAGCAAAGTGGTGTACTGGATGAGCTAAACATTCGAGAAGGCTTTTATGTGAAGCCCGGCACAACCATGATGAGTATTGCTCACCTTGAAGAAGTATGGGTTGAAGCTGAAGTGTTCGAGCGCCAAGCTGGGCTTATCAGTAAAGGTTTGCCTGTAACAATGACCTTAGATTATTTACCGGGCCGTCAATGGCAAGGCAAGGTTGATTATATTTATCCTACCCTCGATGAGAAAAACCGGACATTACGTGTGCGCCTCCGGTTTGTGAATGATGAGGGCTTATTAAAACCGAATATGTTTGCTGAGGTTAGTATTACGACTAAGCCAACAGAGCCACAGATAGTGATAGCGAAAGAGGCGGTGATCCGCACAGGTAGCCAAGACCGAGTGGTGGTTGATTTAGGTGAAGGGCGCTTTAAGTCCGTCGCTGTGACCATTGGGCGCAGTGATAATCACGACATTGAAATTTTATCAGGCTTACTAAAAGACGATAACGTAGTGACATCAGCGCAATTCTTGATTGACTCCGAATCAAGCAAAAGCTCTGACTTTATGCGTATGCAAGAGCCTGATAGCGAGAGTGCCATGGTCAATGGGGTGATCAACAGTATTGATCGCAAAGCCAGAACCGCGGTGATCAGCCGTGAAGCAATTCCAAAATGGGGCCGTGAGGCGGCAACCGTGGAGTTTCATTTTTCGCCGCGTATCGATTTATCACACCTACAGCCTAATGACGAAGTACATTTCACGTTTAAGCTGGTAGAGGGTGAATTTATGATTTTTGACATCATGACCTTAAGCCATCTAATGCAAGGAGAGATGAAATGATTGCAGCAGTCATTCGCTGGTCAGTCGGTAATCGTTTCTTTGTATTACTGCTGTCCGTCATGCTGGCAGGCTTTGGCATTTTTTCTTTGAAGAATACGCCAGTTGATGCGCTACCTGATTTATCTGACATACAGGTCATCGTTAAAACATCCTACCCCGGGCAAGCGCCACAAGTCGTGCAAGACCAAGTAACGTTTCCAATGACCACCGCTATGCTCTCGGTACCAGGGGCACAAACGGTCAGAGGCTTTTCATTTTTTGGCGATTCGTATGTTTACGTCATATTTAATGAAGACACCGATTTATACTGGGCACGCAGTCGGGTGCAAGAGTATTTAAGTCAAGTGAGTGCTCGCTTACCCGAGTCGGCTCGACCAGAGCTTGGTCCCGATGCAACAGGGGTCGGTTGGATTTACCTTTATGCATTAGTTGATAAAACAGGAAAGCACGATATTAGTCAGCTACGTAGCTTACAAGATTGGTTTTTAAAGTTTGAATTGCAAACTGTACCAGGGGTGTCAGAAGTTGCATCGGTCGGTGGCATGGTTAAGCAATACCAAGTCAATGTAGACCCCGATAAACTGCGTGCTTATGGCATTCCCCTGAGCCTGATTCAAACAGCAATTAAGCAAGGTAACCAAGAGCGAGGTGCCTCTGTTGTTGAAATGGCCGAAGCGGAATACATGGTATCAAGCACCGGTTATATTAAAAGTGTGGCTGATTTAGAGGCTATCCCGTTGGGGACTAATGCCAACGGCACACCGCTGCAGCTTCGCGATGTTGCCGATATAAAATTAGGGCCGCAAATGCGCCGCGGTATTGCTGAGCTTAATGGTGAAGGCGAAGTGGCTGGGGGCGTTGTTGTGATGCGCTTTGGTGAAAATGCACAAGCCACAATTAAACAGGTTAAAGAAAAGCTAGACTCTTTGAAAAAAGGCTTACCCGAGGGCGTTGAAATTGTGCCTGTCTATGACCGCTCTAACTTAATCACCAAAGCGCTGGATAATTTGACCTCAAAACTGATTGAAGAATTGATCGTTGTAGCCTTGGTGTGTGTGGTGTTCTTGTTTCACATTCGGTCATCAATTGTGGCAATTATTACTTTACCAATGGGCATATTAACCGCATTTGTGGTTATGTATTGGCAAGGTATTAATGCCAATATCATGTCACTTGGGGGAATTGCGATTGCGATTGGCGCGATGACGGATGGCGCGATTGTTATGATCGAAAACATGCACAAGCACATGGAAAAAACCCCACTTACTGACGAAAACCGTTGGCAAGTGGTGATGGACTCGGCTTCAGAAGTGGGCCCTGCATTATTCTTTAGTTTATTAATTATTACTGTCAGCTTTATGCCGGTGTTTATTCTTGAAGCACAAGAAGGGCGTATGTTCTCTCCGCTTGCTTACACCAAGACCTATGCCATGGCAGCCTCCGCTGGTTTAGCAATAACCTTAGTGCCGGTGTTAATGGGTTACTTTATTCGCGGAAAAGTTATTTCTGAGCAAAAGAACCCAGTCAACCGTTTACTTGTGGCAAGTTATAAACCGTTATTAAATGCGGTTCTTAAAGCCCCAAAAACCACGCTAGTGATGGCTATCATTTTGGCTGTAGTCGGTTTTTATCCGGTTAATAAGATTGGCAGTGAGTTTATTCCTCCGCTTGATGAGGGGGATTTAATGTATATGCCCACAACCTATCCGGGTATTTCAATCGGTAAGGCCCGAGAACTCTTACAACAGACCGATAAACTCATAGCCAGTGTGCCAGAAGTCGAGAGTGTCTTTGGTAAAGTGGGGCGGGCTGAAACAGCCACTGATCCCGCGCCACTCACCATGATTGAAACCTTTATTCAGCTTAAGCCTAAATCACAATGGCGTGAGGGAATGACAACCGAAAAGCTTAAAAAAGAGCTTGATAGCTTAGTGAAGTTCCCCGGCTTAACGAATGCGTGGGTTATGCCGATTAAAACGCGTATCGATATGCTTGCCACCGGTATTAAAACGCCAGTGGGTATTAAAGTGGCGGGCCCTAAGCTGAGTGAAATACAGAAAATTGGTGAGCAAATTGAAGTGATATTAAAAGACTTACCGGGTACTGCGTCTGTGTATTCAGAGCGAGTAGCGGGTGGGCGCTATATTAAAGTGGATATCAATCGCGACAAGGCTGCGCGTTATGGTCTTAACATTGCCGATGTACAACAGGTTGTGGCGACTGCAATTGGTGGTATGAATGTAACCGAAACGGTTGAAGGACAAGAGCGATACCCGGTTAATTTACGTTATCCACAAGATTACCGTGATTCGCCAGAAGAGCTCAAGCTGCTGCCTATTGTCACTGCAAGTGGGCAGCGAATTGCACTGGCTGATGTGGCTGATGTCTTTATCGAAGACGGTCCTCCGGGGATAAAGAGCGAAAATGCGCGAATCAATGGCTGGAGTTTAATTGATATTGAAGGCAGTGATATCGGCAGCTATGTTGAGCGTGCCCAAAAGGCACTGCATGAGCAGCTAGAGTTGCCTGCTGGCTACTCAATTACGTGGGCAGGTCAATACGAGTACATGGAGCGCGCTAAAGCTAAATTGAGTTATGTGCTACCGCTAACGCTCGCTATCATTGTGGTGCTGTTATACCTTAACTTTAGAAGCTTTATTGAAGTGGCGATGATCATGCTAACACTTCCTCTGGCGATGATTGGTGGTATTTGGCTGATGTATATCGAAGGTTTCAACTTCTCTGTTGCTGTCGGGGTTGGTTTTATTGCGCTTGCAGGGGTTGCCGTAGAAATAGGGGTGATCATGCTGGTGTATCTTAACCAAGCTTATCTCGAGGCTAAACAGCAAGCAGAGCACTTTGGTGTCGTTGAACTTCGCCAAGCAATCATCAATGGTGCAGGATTAAGGGTTAGACCTGTGATGATGACCGTAGCCACTATTATAATTGGTTTGTTACCGGTGCTTTACGGTACTGGCACCGGCAGTGAGGTAATGAGCCGAATTGCTGCGCCTATGGTCGGTGGGATGTTCAGTGCCGTGGTACTGACCTTACTGGTGCTACCTGCTTTGTATTTTATCTGGCGTAAACGAGACCTATAAATTTTACAGCCAGTGTGTAACTTGTACGCTCTTTTTGCGTACAGGTTACACATAACACAGTTTATTTATTGATTTAAAAGAGTTTTTAATCTGGATTGATTTATGCATTTATTTATTAAATTGACTTTAATAAGGAATGCACATGCAAGTTAAAACAATACAACAGGTTTATGATTGGACCGTTTTATTTCACACCCAAATGGCGGCCAACTTCCATAGTGTAAAAGACTTATTGGATGAACATAATCAAATGCTGGTGGAGTATTATCTCAACTATGAGAAAAAGCTCGCCGAAGATTTGGTTGGCTTTAAAGCCATTACCGAAATAAACACCCTTGATACTTACTGCTATGAATATTTTGCAGACAACCCTGAACTGATCACATTCAGTGACATCAGCACTGATCAGCAAATAGACGAAACAGCCATTCAAGTTTACCTATCAACTCAACATAAAAAGGTGATCGATTTATACGAGTACCTTGTTTCGCGAGCAGAAACCCAAGACACGATTGAAAAGCTTGAGCGCTTACTCGAACTTGAGCATCAAGGCTTAAAGCAAATGATGCAAAGTGCTAATCGTCATAGGGATATGTAATACCATTAATCCGCAATAATACTTAATCATTTTGGGTGATTAAACCAGTTGCTACCTGCGTTAAAAATGTCTGATTTACGACTGCATGGATGCAGAGCAATGCAATGCAAGAGCAATGGCCGAGAACAACTAAATAACGACATTTTAGCCTTGTTATCAACGCGGTTTTATTGCCTCAAAATAGACCACTAATTAAGCAGAGCGGTATCATTAATGAAAATCGAGCAAAAAGCCGACTTTTTTAAGGTATTTTTGTTCTTGCTGTAAATCGGCCAAAAGCAAAGTATGTTCCTTCAGCCACGTGTCGTTGAATTTTAAGAACATGCTATTTTGCTTGGCCGTTACCGTTAACGACACGCCTTGATCTGGTGTGCGTTTTTGATTTAAAAGCACGGCAAGACGCAAAATCACGATCAGCTGTAAAATTTGATGGTGTTGCACTGTGTGTAAAGTGGGAAATTGGTCTAAACGAATCTTTTTACGGTAAAAGCGGATCATACAGCTGAGTAGCGTTTGCTGTTGCTGTGTAAAGCCCGGAAGCTGACTATTTGCCACAATATAAGCACTGTGTTTATGTAAACCAGATGAGTTTATGCCCAGCCCTATTTCATGTAACTGTGCCGCCCAATTAAGTAAATTTAAAAAATCGGGATGGCTGAGCTGCCAAGGTGTTTTAACGTGTTCAAAAAACCATTCAGCGGTGCTAGATACGCGGTTTGCGTGTTCTTTGTCGATGGTATTGCGATCGCTTAAATTATGAATGGTATTGGTGCGAATATCTTTGTGTGCGAGTTTTTGCTGCATTTCATGCAAGAGCCCTTCACGCAGTGAAAAGTCACTGTATTGCATCGCATCGATGTCGAAAAGCGTAAAGAGTGCAATTAAAATCGCGAGCCCACCACAAATACTCTCTTGTCGCTCAGGTGTTAAACCTTCAATGTGTAAATTTTGAATCTGTTTAGCGGCAATAAATTGCGTTTTAAGCTCATGCAGTCTTTCAAGAGTAATCAGCTCTTGCTCTGCGTCATTTGCATTAATCATTGCCAAAATTGATTTTATTGTACCCGATGTCCCCACGACAGATTGCCAACCTGTGTTGATGTAGTTCGCAAAGATAACTTCAAGCTCTTGCTCTGCGCGTATTTGTGCTTTCGCGAAGCGTTTGGCATTAATTTGTCCATCAGCAAAAAACTGCTTTGTATAGCTGACACACCCCATGTTTCGGCTTGAAAGTAAGCGATGCTTAAAGTGTTTACCGATAATTAATTCGGTGCTTCCACCGCCGATATCAATGACTAAGCGATTATTATCATGATGAATGTAATGTGCGACGCCTTGGTATATCAAGCGCGCTTCTTCTTGTCCTGAAATGACCTCAATCGGGTATGGAAAAACGTCACTGGCTTGGGTTAAAAACGAGTGAATGTTTTTGGCACGTCTTAGTGTATACGTGGCGGCAACTTTAACGTTCTCAAGTGGAAAGTCCTGTAATGTGGCTGCAAACTGCTTAAGGATAGCTAAAGCGCGTTCGATTGCCGCTTGGCTCAAATGATTTTTATCATCTAAGCCATCTGCTAAATAAACCCGCTGCTTTTCTTTATGGAGTATTTGCAAAGAGCCATCGACTTCTCTTGCGACCACTAAATGAAAACTGTTTGAGCCTAAATCTACTGCAGCAATTGAAGGATAATCATTCATTATTATAGTTACTTTCCCATTTCTTTAAGTGATCGTAGATGGCAATTTGCGAGCGAATTTTCTTGCGATTACCTCGGCGAACATAGTGATTTTTCTGCTCACTGTCGATCAAACGTGCTTTAGTTCGGTCTTTAAACTGTAGCTCAAGAATATCAATAATGAGTTGCTTAAGTTTTGCATCAAAAATAGGAACGGCCACTTCGACACGATGGTCTAAATTTCGGGTCATCCAATCGGCAGAGGAAATATAGACTTTTTCATCACCATTGTTATGGAACACCATCACTCTGGGATGTTCTAAAAATCGGTCAACAATGCTTATGATACGAATATTGTCATGCGCACTGGTGGTTGTAGGGACTAATGAGCACATACCGCGAACGATAATACGTATTTTAACACCGCGTCTTGCAGCAAAATAAAGGTGATCGACAAGCTGCTTATCAACTAAATTATTCACTTTTAAGGTAATACGGCCCTGTTTTCCACGCTCTACGAGGGCGATTTCATCATCAATGAGCGCCATAATTGTTTCGCGCGCATTGACAGGCGAAATCATTAAATGTTCAAAATGAAAAGGTCGGTAGCTACTTTCAATAAATTTGAACACGCTGTCACACTCTTCTGTGATCCCCTCGTGTTTGGTGAATAAGCTAAAGTCGGTATAAATTTTTGCGGTTTTTTCATGGAAATTCCCCGTCCCAATGTGAGCATACTTCACGACGGTGTTTTTTTCTTTACGGTGAATAACGCACAATTTACTGTGCACTTTTAATGCGGGAATACCAAAAATAACTTTAACCCCAGCATTACTCAGCGTTTTCGCCCACTCAATATTATTTTGCTCGTCAAAGCGCGCCTTTAACTCAACCATAACTGTGACATGCTTGCCATTTTTTGCAGCATTAATCAGCGTTGACACTAAGCGCGATTGGCTCGCAACGCGATATATATTTACTTTAATTTGCGTAACATCAGGGTCAAACGCAGCTTGGCGGACAAACTCTAATAAATGATTAAAGGTGTGATAGGGGTAGTAGAGTAAAATATCGTGTGCTGAAATCGCGTCAAACACACTTGAAAACTGATTAAATGCAGCACTTTTTAACGCCAGCAATGGTTTATTTTCTAAGTATTGGCGACCCACATTCGGAAAGGCGATAAAGTCTCTAAAATTGCGATAGCGTCCTGCAGGAATAAGCGCATCATGTTGGCTTATATTGAGGCGTTTTTTCATGACACTGAGCATGTCATCGGGCATGCTTTCATCATAAACAAGGCGTACAGGCTCTGCATAAATCCGCTGTTTTAGCCCCTTCGACATTTTATCGAGCAACCCTTCTTCAAGTTCATCATCTAGATTGTACTCAGCATCACGGGTTAATTTAATTGCATAGCACTGAATATCATCAAAACTAAAAAAGCTGCTAAACACATCGCGAATAAAATAAGCGATGATGTCATCCAGCATCACAATGGTTTTATGGCGACGGGTTTTCTCTGGCGGCAAAATAATAAAACGCGGCACTCGGTCGGTAGGGACTTCAAGCATTGCGTAATGGCTTTTTTGCGTACTCATTTCGACAAAAAAGTAGGTCATTGTGTCGTTAATTTGATCGGAGTAGTCTTTTTTCTCTGTGATCAAAATAGGCAAAATATGTTGCAATACACTGTCGTGAAAGAATTTTTCTAGCCAGTTTAAATGAAATTCGCTTAACTTTTCGGGTAATTCAACATGAATATTGTGCTCATTTAAGTCGGCTAAAATATCCTTATGAATTTGATTAAATTTCTTACCCAGTTGCAGTACTTTTTTTTGTATTTGCTGTAACAGTATTTCGTCTTCTTCAAAATTCGCATCAGGCAGTTTGTTAAGTAGAATACGACGCTTAACATCGGCGACACGCACACGGAAAAATTCGTCCATGTTGTTTGAATAAATCCCTAAAAAGCGCATTCGTTCGATGATTGGGTTCGACTTGTCTTTTGCTTCTTGCAGTACGCGCTCATTAAAAGACAGCCAACTAAGCTCTTTGGCAAAGTAAGTGACGGCGTGTGAAGAGGAGTGACTTGCGTTCATCTGTTTTTCCAACGTTTCTGGCTAGTTAGAATATAGAGGATGCAGATGACGGTTATGTGACATACGTGTCACTAATGTGACACGTCGTTAGGTATCAAGGGTTATTTGTGCCCTTATAGTCGTTGATTAAGCATCTTCTATATCAACAATAAGATCGGTGGTAATCGATTCAAGCGCACTGATGACTTCGTCTTTGTTCATCCCCACTGGTAGCGCAACGGTGGCCACCGCGCTAAAAATAGGCACTCCCCAATTTGGCGCACTCTGTTGTTTTGAATTGAGATGCGTAATGTTAGCGCCTTTGTGGCGAATGACACTGGCAAGCTCTTGCACGATGCCTGGTCTATCGTTACCGGTGATCACAAAATTAATTTCTTCAGAAGGCACGTCAGGTAAGGTATCAGTGCCGCGCTCAATCCTTACCTCTAAATGCGGTAAGCTGTGCAGCGCATCTTGCAATTCTTGCAAGTGTTCTTCAGGAACTGCGGCTTCAATAATGCCCGCAAAATGACCCGCTAAATGACTTAAGTTACTGGTTAACCAATTGCCATGATGGCTTAAAATCGTGGCTGAAATGTCTTCGACGAGGCCCGGTTTATCGGGACCTAAAATAGTAATTACTAACTGCTTCATATTTAATTCTCTATAAAAAGCCTCTGAAAAATGCAAAAAAGGAAGGAGGCGTTGGGTTAAGATGATTCTTATTATTGAAAAAAATAAGTCACATTGAGTATTAATGCTGATTTAACGTTTGTCCAATTTTTTCCATAGAGTAATAAAAAATTAGCGATAACAAATTGTTAGCTTAATTCCTTTGGCATTCTTAGAGTATTGTTTTTGGTAGTATTTTGGTCATGTTTTAGGGATAAACCCCGTATCTAAAATACCTGTTTTATTACACTGAAATATGACGTTTGTAACAATACTGTCATCTTGGTGAAATATAATGCGCCCAACGTTAAGATTTAAGGGTGTTTTGATGACTTCCAATCCGAATAAACCGACCTTTCATACGGATAGAAGCCGTCTATTTAAAGATCGGTTTGCCAAGTGGGGTATTTCCGCAGGTGGTGTAATGGTGCTTGTCGCGCTGTTACTAATTTTCTTTTACCTTCTTTATGTTGTTCAACCTATTTTTGAATCAGCAAAAGTAGAGACACGTAACAGTGTCAAACTACAAAATGCGTCAGAAATTGTTGGGCTCGGTATTGAAGAACAAACCGAAGTTGCCTTTTTACTAGGCGAAAAAGGCACGGTTGATTTTTACAATGTTGAAAAACAACACTTCGGTAAAAAAATCACCACTCTTAACACTGAACTCCCCAGTGATGTAAGCAGTTTTGCAAGCTCTGCTCCTTTTCAAGGGCAATACGCTTATGGCCTTGAAAACGGGTCTGTTATGGTTGTGGTACCGAAGTTTTTGGTCACATTCCCTAACAATGAGCGTCAATTAACGCCTCGTTTAGATTACCCTCTGGGTAAAGTGGCGTTAGAAGTTGATGAGCAAGGCGCTGCCATTAAGAAGTTTGCATTTAGCCATTACGAAGATAAAACCGCGGTGGTTGCGTTAACTGCGGATAAACGTGTTTTATTTAGCAGCTTTTTAGCTGAAGAGAACATGTTCACTGGCGAAGTTGAATGGAGCGTTGAGCGCACAGAGCTTGATATTGATGGCCGTGTTGATGAGTTATTAATGTCGCCAGATACGACGCGCACCTTTATTCGCTCAGCTAACCAAATTTATGTTTACGATACGCGCTATCCGTCTGAGGTAGAGCTTATTCAAGTACTTGCTGCAAACGAAGAAAACGCAAACCTTGTTTCTACGCAATTACTTGCTGGTGCAAACTCATTGATGCTTGCCAATGATAATGGCGAAGTTTCGCAGTGGTTTGAGGTGAATACCGACGAAGGCCGTGAGTTTCAAAAAATTCGCGCGTTTGAAACCAGTAAACAATCAAAGTTAAGTATTTTCACTGAATTCTATCGCCGCACTTTCTTTACTGCGGGTGCCAATGGCGAACTAGGCATTTACTACACCACCAGTGAAGCAAAGCTGTGGCAAGGTAAAGTCAGTGACGGCCCAATTGATAATTTCGCAATTGCGCCGCGTTCAAATGCTGCACTTATTCTTGCTGATGATGCATTGAAAGTGATTGAAATCCATAATGAGCACCCAGAAGTAACGTGGTCTGCATTATGGCAAGAGGTTTGGTACGAAGGTTACCCTGAACCTGCATACATTTGGCAGTCAACTTCAGCGAGTGATGATTTTGAGTCTAAATTTTCGTTAGTGCCAATTTCATTCGGTACCATTAAAGCCGCACTATACGCGATGTTATTTGCGGTACCAATTGCCTTATCTGCGGCTATCTACACCGCATACTTCATGTCGAGTGAGCTGCGTAAAGTCGTAAAGCCAACCGTTGAAATCATGGAAGCGTTACCGACCGTTATTTTGGGTTTCTTAGCTGGTCTTTGGTTAGCGCCGTTAATTGAAGAGCATTTACCAGCGATTGTGGGCTTACTGCTGTTACTACCGATTGGTATCTTACTGACTGCATTTGGTTGGAATAAGCTGCCAGCTTCTATTCGTCACCGTGTGCCTGAAGGTTCGCACTCAATCTTATTGATTCCGGTTGTGCTGTTTATTGGTTGGTTGTCATTTGCGATGAGTGGCACAATTGAATCATGGGTATTCGATGGTAATGTTCGTCAGTACCTCACCAATGAATTAGGCATGACATTCGACCAACGTAACTCGCTCGTTGTCGGTATTGCGATGGGCTTTGCGGTTATCCCCACTATTTTCTCGATTGCAGAAGATGCGGTGTTCAGTGTTCCTAAACATTTATCGAATGGTTCACTGGCACTCGGTGCAACACAATGGCAAACACTGGTACGTGTGGTTCTTCTTACTGCAAGCCCAGGTATTTTCTCAGCAGTGATGATGGGTCTTGGCCGTGCAGTGGGTGAAACAATGATTGTACTTATGGCAACAGGTAACACGCCTATTATGGACTGGAGTATTTTCCAAGGTATGCGAACACTTGCAGCGAATATCGCGGTTGAAATGCCAGAGTCAGAAGTAGGCAGCTCGCATTATCGCATTCTATTCTTAGCAGCGTTTGTACTATTCATATTCACATTTATTTTCAACACAGTGGCTGAGTTTGTTCGTCAGCAACTGCGTGATAAATACAGTTCAATGTAGGTGGAGAGACACGACATGGTAAAGCAGTGGTTTAAGTCTGGTTCTCCTTGGATTTGGATGACCGGTGGTGCGGTGAGCATCAGTTTAATCTCAGTTCTTGGTTTGTTAGCCATGATAGCTTGGAAAGGTTTAAGCTTTTTCTGGCCATCAGAAGTTATTCAACTTGAGTTACAAGGCTCAGTTGCAAAACAAACTGTGATTGGTGAAGTTTATGATCGTGAGCTCGTTGCAAAGTCACGTATTGAGGCAACAGGCGTTGATTTATCTCATTACGACAAAGAGCAGTTAGAACGTTTATTAATTAAAACCGGTAACCGTGAATACGTTGATTTAGATTTCCGTTGGGTATTAGAAACCGATATCAAATCACGCACAGCGCCGGCTGAACTTGCCGTATTTGAGCGCAGTAAAAATGGTAATTTTTACGGCTATGTTGACCAAGTTATTAAAGACGGCGAAGTTATCACAGAGAACAAAATAGACGTACTCTATGATCTTGTTGAGCGTGCTGTTGAGTTAAATGACCAAGCACTTGATCTGCAAAATGGCGACATTGGTCACATTAATTACGAACTTGAGCGCTTACGTTTAAAAGAAAAAGCGTATCAGCTTGATAATGAACTTACCGATGAACGTGTTGCAGAGCTGGCCGCTGCCCGTGCTGAGCTACGTGAAGAATACTCGGTACTTGAAAAACAACTTTTTGCGCTACGCAAAGAAGCAAAGCGTGACCAAGTTACCGTAAAAGATATGCGCGGTGAGGTTGTTACATTACCACTTTATCAAGTGCTTGATGTGTGGTTCCCAAATGACATGGGGTTCTTTGCTAAGTTAGGTCATTACTTTGTACAGCTAGGTAAGTTTGTGTCAGACGATCCGCGCGAAGCAAACACCGAAGGGGGTGTATTCCCTGCGATTTTCGGTACCGTGTTCATGGTATTACTGATGGCCGTTATTGTGACGCCATTTGGTGTGGTTGCGGCAATTTATTTGCACGAATATGCAGCCAAAAATGCTGTCACGAAGATGATTCGCATCGCCGTTATCAACCTTGCGGGTGTACCGTCTATTGTTTACGGTGTATTTGGTCTGGGTTTCTTCGTTTACATGTTGGGTGGCAGTATTGACCAATTATTTTACCCTGAATCATCGCCAAGCCCCGTTTTTGGTACGCCAGGTGTGATATGGTCGGCATTGACCCTTGCGATTTTAACCTTACCTGTGGTTATCGTTTCAACAGAAGAAGGTTTATCACGTATTCCAAGTACTGTTCGCCACGGTTCATTAGCACTGGGTGCGACAAAAGCTGAAACCTTATGGCGTATTATTATTCCAATGGCCAGCCCAGCGATTATGACTGGATTAATTTTAGCGGTTGCACGTGCCGCGGGCGAGGTTGCGCCACTTATGTTAGTGGGTGTGGTTAAAATGGCGCCTACATTGCCACTAGACGGCAACTTCCCATACGTACATTTAGATAGAAAATTTATGCACTTAGGTTTCCACATTTATGATGTTGGTTTCCAAAGCCCGAACGTAGAAGCGGCGCGTCCGCTGGTATATGCCACGGCATTCTTACTGGTTTCAGTAATTATCGCCCTGAATATCACCGCGATTGGTATTCGTAACCATTTACGCGAAAAGTTTAGAGCTCTAGAGCATTAATACAGAATTTTTATAGGTAGACAGAGATGATTACAGTTGCACCACACGTAAACCAAGCGAAAAGCGCGGCAAAACTAGACTTAGAGAATCTAACCGCAGAGCAAACTGCGTTAGAGATTAAAGATTTAGATCTATACTACGGTGATAAACAAGCGCTTAGCGGCGTGAATATGAAGATTCCCAAAGGTCAGGTAACAGCGTTTATCGGCCCATCGGGGTGTGGTAAATCGACGCTGCTTCGTTGTATTAACCGGATGAATGATTTAGTTGATAGCTGTCGTATCACCGGTGAAATTTTACTACATGGTCATAACATCTACGATAAAAGTGTCGATGTTGCCGCACTGCGTCGTAATGTTGGTATGGTATTCCAACGTCCGAATCCATTTCCAAAATCAATCTACGAAAATGTTGTTTATGGCCTACGCTTACAAGGAATTAAAGAAAAGCGTAAATTAGACGAAGTCGTTGAGCAATCTTTACGTGGTGCTGCATTGTGGGATGAAGTAAAAGATCGTCTTCACGATAGTGCATTTGGCCTATCAGGTGGTCAGCAGCAACGTCTTGTGATTGCGCGATCAATTGCGATTGAGCCAGAAGTGCTCTTGTTAGATGAGCCAACATCGGCACTTGATCCAATTTCTACATTAGTTATTGAAGAGCTCATTAACGACTTAAAGAATAAGTTTACCGTGGTTATTGTTACTCATAACATGCAACAAGCCGCGCGTGTATCAGACCAAACAGCGTTTATGTACATGGGCGAATTGATAGAGTATTCAGATACCAACACCTTATTTACGACACCAAGTAAAAAGAAAACAGAAGATTACATCACTGGCCGCTACGGCTAGTCGAATAAAACACTTGGTAACGTAAACGAATTTTATAGAGGTAGACAATGGAACATAATATTAATAAGCATATTTCAGGTCGCTTTAATGAAGAGCTTGAAAATGTTCGTAACCATGTACTTAGCATGGGTGGCTTAGTTGAGCAGCAGTTAAATAGTGCGCTTGATGCGGTTAGTAAAGGTGATGCAGAATTGGCGCAAAAAGTCCGTGAAAACGACTACAAAGTAAACGCCATGGAAGTCAATATTGACGAAGAATGCACACGCATTATTGCACGTCGTCAGCCTGCTGCCAGTGATTTACGTTTAGTTATTGCGATTGCGAAAACAATCGCCGACTTAGAGCGCATTGGTGACGAAGCAGAGCGCATTGCAAAAGTGGCGCTTGATTCATTTACCAAAGACCAACAAGATCTTCTTGTTAATATTGAAAATATGGGTCGCCAAGTGTCGAAGATGCTTCATGATGTTCTTGATGCATTTGCCCGTATGGATGTGCAATGTGCCTTCGAAGTTCACAAAGAAGATGCAAAAGTTGACCGTGAATATGAAGCAATTACGCGTCAAATTATGACATATATGATGGAAGATCCACGCTCAATCCCTAAAATTATGGATTTAGTGTGGTCAGTTCGTTCACTTGAGCGTATTGGCGACCGTTGTCAGAATATCGCAGAATACATTATCTATTTTGTGAACGGTAAAGATATTCGTCATACATCTCAAGAAGATATCGAAAAGTCGCTGTAAATTTTTAAGCACTTTTCATTTTTAAACCGAGCGGCTTTAGGCCGCTTTGTCTATTATTGGTGATGTCAGGCAGAAAAAGCGTTCAAAATCGTACACAATGCTGTAAAATTCGAACCTGCCAAAGCATACTAATTTTATAAAGGGTCAGTTATGCCTACAAATGCATTTTTAGGGGTTTTTGCTAAATCTCCTATTAAGCCTATGGAAGATCACATTAAGAAAGTACATCAAGCAAGCAAAGCCTTGATCCCTTTCTTTAATCACGTTTTTAAAGAAGAATGGAAAGAAGCGGAGGAAATCCGTCTAAACATTCGTAATTTAGAACGTGAAGCGGATGACATGAAACGTAACATTCGCCTTCAACTACCGCGCGGCTTATTTATGCCAGTTGAGCGTACCGATTTGTTAGAGCTTGTTACCCAACAAGACAAAATTGCTAATAAAGCAAAAGACATTGCAGGTCGTGTAATTGGTCGAGAAATGACGATTCCGGTAGAAATTCAAGAAGATTTTCTTGCTTATGTAACACGTTGTGTTGATGCGACAAAACAAGCATCAAAAGCAATTAACGAGTTAGATGAGCTACTTGAAACGGGCTTCAAAGGTCGCGAAGTGACTTTAGTAGAAAAAATGCTCGTTGAATTGGATGCAATCGAACAAGACACGGATGACATGCAAATCAAAATACGCCGTCAATTGCGCGCCGTTGAAAATGAACTAAACCCAATTGATGTGATGTTCTTGTACAAGATCATTGAGTGGGTCGGCGATCTAGCTGATATTGCAGAGCGCGTAGGTTCTCGTCTTGAGCTGATGTTAGCTCGTTAATTTAAAATCAGTTCAAATACGAAAAATTAAAGGTTTCACACAATGGATATCATTGCAAATTACGGCACTTTTTTAGTTTTAATTGCCGCAGCAGTCGGTTTCTTCATGGCTTATGGTATTGGTGCAAATGACGTTGCCAATGCGATGGGTACATCAGTAGGTTCAAAAGCACTTACTATCAAACAAGCAATAATTATTGCGATGGTGTTTGAATTCGCAGGTGCTTACCTTGCCGGTGGTGAGGTTACATCAACTATTCGTAAAGGAATTATCGACGCCACGCCATTTATTGATATACCTGAGCTTATGATCTTAGGCATGATTGCCGCGTTATTTGCTGCAGGTAGCTGGCTATTAATCGCCTCTTTCCTTGGCTGGCCGGTATCGACTACTCACTCAATTATCGGTGCGATTATTGGTTTTGCTTTAGTGGCTGTTGGCAGCGAAGCAATCCAATGGAATAAAGTACTGGGCATTGTGGGGAGTTGGATTGTAACACCTGCAATTTCGGGCTTTATTGCTTACCTTATCTTTATGAGTGCACAAAAGCTTATTTTTGATACCGATGCTCCACTTAAAAACGCTAAGCGCTTTGTCCCTGTGTATATGGGTCTAGCGGGCTTCATTATGTCTTTAGTTACGATTAAGAAAGGCTTGAAGCACATTGGTATTAACCTAGGCGCTGTTGAGGGTTACGCACTTTCTATCGCGATCGCTGTCGTGGTTGGTATTATTGGTAAGTTTGCTATTTCACGCTTAAAAATTGATCCTAAAGCTGACAAGAAAATGCAATTTAATAACGTTGAAAAAGTGTTCGCGGTATTAATGGTATTAACAGCTTGTTGTATGGCATTCGCCCATGGTTCGAACGATGTTGCAAACGCGATTGGTCCACTAGCTGCTGTTGTAAACATTGTTGAGCACAACGGTGAAATTGCTAAGAAAGCCGCTATCGCATGGTGGATTCTACCACTGGGTGGTTTGGGTATTGTTGCTGGCCTTGCTATTTTAGGTAAGAAAGTAATCAAAACAATCGGTGAAGGTATTACTCACTTAACGCCTAGCCGTGGTTTCGCTGCTGAGCTAGCTGCTGCATCAACGGTTGTTATTGCATCAGGCACGGGTTTACCAATCTCTACAACACAAACGCTTGTAGGTGCTGTATTAGGTGTTGGTATGGCGCGTGGTATCGCAGCGCTTAACATGGGTGTTGTAAGAAACATTGTAGTTTCTTGGGTAATTACATTGCCAGTTGGCGCAGCCCTTGCTATTGTTATTTTCTACGTACTGAGAACAGCCTTCGGCGTTTAAAAAGTACTAACAGACTTTTAGCTTGAAAAGATCTCAATGCCCTAGGTATTGGGGTCTTTTTATTTGCAGGTAGTAAAAAAGAGTATGAATAACTTACCCAGTATTAAACAACTACAATATTTACTCGCCGTTCATCAGCACCAACACTTTGGTCGTGCCGCAAGTGCCTGCTTTATTGGTCAGTCCACGTTAAGCAGTGCGATTCAAAATTTAGAAGAAACCTTAGGTTGTCAGCTTATCGAGCGTGAAAATCGCAGCTTAATGTTTACTGCCATTGGGGAAGAGGTCGTAGAGAAAGCACGTAAAATAATAGACGATACGCTAAGTTTGAAAGAACTCACCAAAAGCTTTTTAACCCCGTTAAGTGGTAAGTTAACCTTAGGCGTGATCCCTACCATCGCCAGCTTTATCGCGGCGCCGTTGTATCACTTTTGCAAGCAAACATTTACCGAGCTTGAGTTAGTACTTGTTGAAGATACCAGTGAAAAGTTACTGGATAAGCTTGAACACGGGCAAATTGATATCGCGTTGCTTGCGTTGCCGTTCGATACCGAAAAGTTTCACACCCAAGTGCTCGCTAAAGACCACTTTAGCTTAGTTCACCATAAAGATTATATGCCAGCGAAAGGTGTCGAAGACTTTAACTTGTTGCCCGATGCCAGTGTGTTTTTGCTAGAGCGAGAGCACTGTATGACAGGCCATGCCTTAAGTGCTTGTCATTTAAATCGCTCAAGTTGCATTAACCCGTTTGAAGCGGCCAGCTTACATACGTTACTGAGCATGGTTGAGCATCAACTGGGCGTTACTTTTTTACCGCAAATGGCGATTAACGCGGGCATTCTAGAGAAAAAAGACATGGTGGCAACGCCATCACAAAGCGACGCATACCGAGATATTGGTATTGTGTGGCGTAAAACCACCGGGCGAATCCGCGATTTTAGGCTGTTTAGTCAACAGTTAGAGCTGTTTCTTGCCAAGCAATGCAGCTTACATACCCAATCAGCAGAATAAATTGCAGCCCCAAATAAAAATTTGGGGTTTTTTATTATTAAAGCAAACTATTTTTTTCCTTCCCTCGACTAACTTTATACATTACCCCTTTTTACGATAGATAAATAACATGACGAGGCTACCGTGTTTTTTCAATCACTCGACACATTAATTGCCAAGGCGCAACAAGGCAATAAACGGGCATGGTTGAAATTAGTGAAGCAATATGAAACGCAGGTCTATAACTATTGTTTGCGAATGTTGAGTCACCCTGATGATGCAATGGACTTAATGCAAGAAGTGTTTATTTCTGTGTATAAGAGTTTGCCTAGCTTTCGAGGAGATTGCAGCTTTAATACTTGGCTTTACCAAATCGTGCATAGACGAAGTGTTGAGTATTATCGTCGCCGTAAGCACCACCAAAGCCTAGATGCTTTACCCGAAGAAGCCTGTGAGCGTAGTGAAATAGAAGCGAATCAACAGCAATCTCAACAGCATAATGAGCTTAAAAGTATGATGAACAATTTGCCGTGGGAGCAGCGTTTGGTTGTAGAGTTAAAGTTTTTTCAGCATTGCACATTTGAGGAAATTGCAGAGCAGTTAGGTATTTCAACTAATACTGCTAAATCAAGATTATACAGTGCGTTAGGTAAGTTAAAAGTGCATTTGGAGGCAGTAGATGGCTAATTTAGAGTCGTTATTTACAGCATGGCTAGAAGGTGAAAGCTTAACGGAAGAGCAAATTAGGTTGCTCGAAAGTAATCCTGACTATGCCTTGATGATGGAAAATGCGACAAAGTGGCAGCAGCATAGTCTTAACTATCAACAGTTACCAGTACCTGACTGGGATCGTGGTTCTTGTATGCCACAAACGCAAAAGCAGGCTGTGTATTTTGGTTCTGGTTTATGGGCGATGGCTGCGTCTATCGCATTGTGTGCCTGGTTATTAATAACCAGCCCAGAACAAACAGACTCACAGTTGCTTGAGCAAGTGGCTAAGCAAACTCGTTTATTAGAGTCACAACAAAAACAAATAGATCAATTGCAAAACATGCTAACAGCACAAAATGACATACAGCAACAGCATATGTATCAGCTAGCGAAAGAAGCGATTAAAACGGGTCGTGTAGAGCGACAAGAAGATATTGCCAGTGTGCTTGCTTATATCAAAACGCAGCGCGCCCAAGACCAAGCATACTTGCGTATGCAATTAAATGATTTAGCAGAGCAAGTGGATGGCCGACCTATGCCAACCGTTGCCAACAACGTGGAGTATTAAAATGCCAAAGAACATGATAGCCAGTGCGGTGTTATTGCTATGTGGTGTAGCAACAGTGAACCCTGTGTTTGCACAAAGTAGTGATGAGTTAGATAAAATTCAACGTGAAGTGGGAATTATGGAAAAAATTCTTACGGCTGCTTTAAAGCAAGATACGGATAACAAAGTGAGCAACGTGTCAGCAAGTTATTTACAGCACCAAGGTGTGGTGTTTAGTTTTGACGTGCGGGGGTCGCGATGGTCAACTATTTTTGCATCGGTGCCTGATGCTCCTTTGCCACCTATGCCAGATATTAATTTTGATGAAATAAGCGACATTGAGATTCTTGGTGACCATGTGCAGGTGATAAGCGACGCTGTGGTCGTTAAAACGCAAGAAGCGTATCAGCACGCGATGGAAATGATGCGTGAAAGTGCAGAGCAAGTCCGTGAAGTGGCTGAGCAAGAGCGTGATATTAGCCGTGAAATTCGTGATCTTGAACGCGAAAAACGTGATATTGAATTTGAGCGTCGTCATGATAAGGAAGCTGAAAATCAAGCACTTGAGCAACGTAAAAAAGAGTTACAAGCCTCTATTAAAGAGCTTGAAAAAGAGCAACAAACGCTGTCATTGAAGCAGCAAAGGTTACGCAAACAACTTGCAGAGAAAAAGCAAGCGCGCGCAAAAGAGCAGCAGCAGAAAATGATGGCTCTAACAAACAGTGTGAATAACAGTATTGCATTATCGTTGTGTGATTATGGCAGTGGTTTACGAAGCTTACCCGACAATGAGCACGTCAGTGTTGTTATTAGTGGACTCGATCAGAGCAAAAAGGATCACATTAAAGTGTTTAAAAAAGCAGATATTAAAC
Source organism: Pseudoalteromonas sp. bablab_jr011 (assembly GCF_016464045.1). Taxonomy (NCBI): domain Bacteria; kingdom Pseudomonadati; phylum Pseudomonadota; class Gammaproteobacteria; order Alteromonadales; family Pseudoalteromonadaceae; genus Pseudoalteromonas; species Pseudoalteromonas sp. bablab_jr011. The sequence continues at coordinate 57,183 of NZ_JACDWU010000028.1, forward strand.
AGTGTGTAGTGGGGAATATTAAATCGTCGCAACTACTCGAACGTGCATCAAGCTATGTGTTTTAAATGATTGATTTCCCAACCAAAAAAGCAGCCTATAAGGGCTGCTTTTCATCCATTGAAAAAGGCTTTAAGCTGGGTAAAAACAATAAGTAAACCCAAACAACCAGATTAAAATAAGGCACTAAGCCCAACCCTGTAAATACTTTTACCGGGTACCCTTTGTAGGTCGCATTACGGTAACATTGATATGCTATCCCTAGATTAACGATCAGTAACAATACGATTAGTTGTGTCATCACTTTTCTCCTAAATACCGCTAATACAAAAACGTATAGATGTTAAGTCATTTTCAGTATGTATAATGTAAAAGGTAATGTCATGTTTTTTTTAGATTATCACTATAAATGCGCGACATTATCTCTTGGCGTGAATTAATTATAGATGAGTATTCTCAGGATGGTAGATAAAAAGTTAATAAAATTGTTTAAAAATGTATCAATATTCGGGGCGGGTTAGCTAGTCAGTTGTTAGCTAAAAAGTTTATTGTTAGAGATTCTTTCAAGCTCACTGCTAATTTTTTCAACGGGCATGGGGCGTGCAATAAAGTAACCTTGCCCGTAATCGACGCCTATCTCTTTTAGTGCTAAAAATATTTCTTTATTTTCAACGTATTCAGCAACAGAACGCTTATCTAAAGAGCGGCTAATATCGTTTATCGCCTTCACGAGCGCAAGGTCGATAGGGTCGTTCAACATATCGCGAACAAACGAGCCATCAATTTTTACATGTTGTGCTGGCAGCTGTTTAAGGTAGTTAAATGTACTAAAGCCAGTGCCAAAGTCGTCAATCGAGAAATGGCAGCCTAAGCCATTGAGGCGCTCTATCATTGCGCGGGTAGCCACTAAATTATTGATACTGGCTGACTCGGTTATTTCAAAAATAATACGCGTGGGTTCAACGTTATACTCTTGTAGGCTCGATTCTATATGCGGTAATAATCGTTCATCTAAAAATGACTGTGCCGATAAATTAATAGCCACTTGGTTGAGCTCAGGAAAATCAGCAACACTTTTAATCGCATTACGAATAACACATTGGTCCATCAGGTATGTGTCGTTTAGTAACTCTAATGCAGGAATAAATTGATTCGGGTAAATGAGCTCATTATCAAGCTTTAAACGCAGTAAGGTTTCAAAGTAAGCCACATGACCACGTTTAAAATCCCAAATTGGTTGGTAATGTAATTCAATTGCATCGTGTTGCAGCGCTTGGCGAATGCTGTGGCCCCACTCTAACCCTGCTTGTAGGCTATTGTGGTGAGTGTCTTCTTTTGAATAACAATGAACCAGATTACGGCCTAAGCTTTTTGCAACATACAGCGCAATATCAGCTTGCTTAAGGCATTCGTTGGGATCATTATTTTGTGCGGTAATTTGTGTTAGGCCAATTGAGCAGCTAATCGAATATTCTTGGCCTTCTGAATGAAATTGATGTTTTTCAATGGCCATACAAATACTTTCTGCGACTAAATGGGCATCAAGCAAATTGGTGTTTTTCAGAATAACCGCAAATTCATCACCGCCAATACGGCAAATTAAGTGCTCGTCGCTAATATTGGCAGTAAAGAGTTGAGCGACTTCTTTAAGCACAATATCACCTTGTTGATGACCTTTACTGTCATTGATGATTTTAAAATGATCTAAATCGATATAAATAAGCGCATGTTCTATATCGCCATTGGTGTATTTTGCTTGGCAAATACGTTGCAATTGTTGATCAAAATAATAGCGGTTATGTAATTCAGTTAGCGTGTCATGCAATGCTAAATGACGAAGCTGTAACTCAGCTTGCTTACGTTCGTGAATGTTATCGATAGTGGCTGTAATCGTTGCAGAGTTACGGCTGTTTTTTATTAACTGCATTCGGCATTCAACCCAAATGGCATTGCCGTTTTTATGACTCAGTTGTATCTCAACTTGCTGTTGTAGCTCCCCCCCGTGCAAAATACTTTGAATCGTATCTTGTAACTTGGACTGACACTCAGGCAAACAAAAATCAGTTAACGACTTAGATAAACTTGATTTAATGCCGTATCCCGTGAGGTTTTCCCATGCAGGGTTAATAAAGCGAATATTTCCTTGCTGATCAAACTCCAATACCACGGTGTTTAAATGCAATAAAATACGTTGGTGAGCCGAAAAAAGCTCTTTATAGCGGCTTTGGCTTTGGCTTAGTTGCTCAACTTTTTGTGCAAACTCTGCATAACTCACCATAAAATCTTCACGGCGTGCGGCATGGTCACATACTTTGCTCAGTAAAGACTGATCATAAGGGGCGCGTATAAAATCGGTGACACCAGAGAGCAACAGTTGCTCGGCATAATCAGCATCGTTGTTATCAATGATGGTAACAATGGCTTGTTTAGGATTATGCTGCAATATTTCGCTAATCAGCGCGCCTGCGGGATCTGATTGCGATTGCGTTGCATCAATCAATACAATTGCAAACTTTTGTTGTAGATACGTCGCCAGTGCTGCTTTTGTCGATGTCGTGTGTGTAACAGCAAAACTGAGTTTGAGTTGTTCGTTGATGTTATTTGCTTTGCTGTTATTCGTTTCAAGCAGGAGTAAATTAAGGCGGCTGCTTTTTTCTAGGTGTGTCGACAGGACATTAGCAAGGACTTGCGGCAGCATATCTTGGCGTTCAAAAGGCAATACAGCATCAATACCATAACTGCGGGCTGTTGTTTCAGCAATACGCTCACAATAAATGGGGGGAGTTAGCAGTATAGGTGTATTTTTTGGGGTTTTTAATAACCCCGAGCGAATCATGCGCGAGAAGCGCCAGCCGTCAATTTTGCCGACTTCAAGGCCCGTAATAATAATATCCACCGGCTGGCTTTTAAGTATTTTTAACGCCTCTTGCGAGTCGTTGGCTTCAATAAACGTAAAAACATTAAGTTTGTTGAGTGTTAACTTAATTGTTTCACGCTCAGCAACGCTAGCGTTTAAAATTAGCAGTTGCAACTGCTTTGCCATGGCGCTACTACCTCTTAACTGAACCCATGCTTAGTGAATGGGTTAGAATAATGACATTTCTATTATTCTACAAGCAAACTTTACCTAAAAACGGTTATTAGCCTGTACCAGCTTACACGGTTAGGTTGTTTGTTCTTGAACCGAGGTGCTTTGCTTGAGGTGGCAAGCGTATCAGAGTAAACTTGGCGCGTTTTTATTAATGAGAGATATGCTCTATGCGCGTGGCTGATTTTAGCTTTGACCTTCCTGATGAATTAATTGCTCGTTTTCCAAAAGCAGATCGAACAAGCAGTCGTTTATTAACGCTCGACGGCCCAACAGGGCAGGTTGAACACAAAGTGTTTAGTGATATTTTATCTCTGGTAAATGAAAATGACTTATTAGTGTTTAATAACACGAAAGTGATACCAGCACGCATGTTTGGCCAAAAAGAGTCTGGCGGTAAGCTTGAAGTACTCGTTGAGCGCGTATTGGACGAGCACCGTGTACTGGCTCACGTACGTGCGAGTAAATCACCAAAACCGGGCTCTAAAATTATCCTTGAAAGCAAAGCCGAAGCAACCATGGTAGCGCGTCACGGTGAGCTATTTGAACTTGAGTTTGCTAAAGACGAAAATGTATTAGATATCTTAAACGATATTGGCCACATGCCATTACCGCCATACATAGATCGCCCAGATAATGAGGCTGATCGTGAGCGTTATCAAACGGTGTATGGTGAGAAACCCGGTGCTGTTGCAGCGCCAACAGCAGGGCTTCACTTTGACGATAAATTAATGGCGGCTTTAAAAGACAAAGGCATTAACATGGCGTTTGTTACTTTGCACGTGGGTGCGGGTACATTCCAACCTGTGCGTGTTGATTCAGTTGATGAACATGTTATGCACTCAGAATATATCGAAGTTCCTGATGAGGTTGTAAAAGCCGTAGCCGAAACCAAAGCAAAAGGCGGGCGTGTTGTTGCGGTGGGCACCACTTCAGTACGTTCTTTAGAGTCGGCTGCCAAAGTACATGGTGGCAAGCTTGATACTTACTTTGGTGATACTGACATCTTTATTTACCCGGGTTATCAGTTCAATGTGGTGGATGCCATGGTCACTAACTTCCACTTACCTGAATCAACGTTGATTATGTTGGTGAGCGCGTTCGCAGGCCAAGAAAACATTATGAGTGCTTATCACACAGCGATTGAGCAACAGTATCGCTTTTTCAGTTATGGTGATGCCATGTTCTTAACGCGTAAATAAGCGTTAGTCATCTTTTATATCACCCCGTAAAAAGCCCAGCATTTCACTGGGTTTTTTATTTTCAGCCATTCTTACTAAGCTATGCGTTGATATGAAGCCTCTGTGCAACGCTGAATTCTGCATCGTGGGGAGAGTTTAGCTAGCGGGCTTTTTATTTTTGAATTTAGCCCAATTAATAGTAATAAATGCGCAAACAGGTTAGAATCGAGCGGTTAAATTATAGCTTGTTGGACTGTTTTTCCGACACTAGAGGATAATATGAAATTTGAATTAGACCGCACTGACGGTAAAGCGCGCCGCGGCCGCTTGATTTTTGAGCGTGGTGTTGTAGAAACGCCTGCATTTATGCCAGTAGGTACTTACGGCACGGTAAAAGGGATGACTCCCGATGAAGTAAAAGACACGGGGGCACAAATCTGCCTTGGTAATACTTTTCACCTTATGCTGCGTCCTGGCACAGAAATCATTAAGCAACACGGTGATTTACACGACTTCATGAATTGGGATCGTCCTATCTTAACTGATTCAGGCGGTTTCCAAGTATTCAGCTTAGGTGCGATGCGTAAAATCACCGAAGAGGGCGTCATGTTTAGCTCGCCTGTGAATGGTGAAAAAATCATGCTTTCACCAGAAAAAGCCATGCAAGTTCAGCGCGACTTAGGCTCTGATATTGTGATGATTTTCGACGAATGTACGCCATATCCTGCTACTGAAAAAGAAGCCAAAGACTCAATGGAGCTCTCGCTGCGTTGGGCTAAACGTTCAAAAGAAGGGCATGGTGATAATCCAGCAGCACTGTTTGGTATTATCCAAGGGGGTATGTACCCTGAGCTTCGTGCACAATCGCAAAAAGGCCTAGAAGACATTGGTTTTGATGGTTATGCACTGGGCGGTTTATCAGTGGGTGAACCTAAAAACGAAATGATCAATATTCTTGATCATTGTGCGTATAAAATGCCAGCCGACAAACCACGTTACTTAATGGGCGTTGGTAAACCAGAAGACTTGGTTGAAGCGGTGCGTCGTGGTATCGATATGTTCGACTGTGTAATGCCAACCCGTAATGCACGTAATGGTCACTTATTCGTGACAGGTGGCATTGTTAAAATCCGTAACGCAGTACATAAAACAGACACCGGTCCACTTGATCCAGAGTGTGATTGCCATACATGTAAAAACTATTCACGTGCGTACTTGCATCATCTTGATAAATGTAATGAAATCTTAGGCGCACGTCTAAACACGATTCATAACTTACGTTATTATCAACGTGTAATGGAAGGCTTACGTAATGCCATTAGTCATGGCAAACTAGACGAATTTGTTGCAGATTTTTATGCACGCCGCGGCCAAGAAGTGCCAGAGCTTGCAGATACATCAGATTAAATTTTTAGAAAAATTAAAGAGGAAGTGTAATGAGTTTATTCATCTCAAACGCGCACGCAAGTGCGGCAGGTGCAGCACCAGCAGGTGGTGGCATGGAAATGCTAATCATGTTGGGTATTTTTGGTCTGGTATTTTATTTCTTAATTTACCGTCCGCAAGCTAAGCGTGTAAAAGAGCATAAAGCCCTTATGAGCGCGATGGCAAAAGGTGACGAAGTGCTTACGCAAGGTGGTTTAGTTGGTAAAATTGCTAAAATCGCTGATGACAAAGACTTCATCGTTATCTCATTAAACGACCAAGCAGAAGTAACAGTACAAAAATCAGCTGTTTCTGCAGTATTGCCAAAAGGCACTATGAAGTCGCTATAACAATAAAAATAAGGACTCACACGTGTTAAACAAGTTTCCATTATGGAAGTATTTACTTGTTCTTGTTGTGTTAGTCGTTGGTATTTTATATGCCTCTCCTAACTTGTATGGTCGTGACCCGGCCATACAAGTATCGGGCACTAAAGGTACTGATGCTGACCTAAGCGTACTCGATAAAGTAAATGCGACCCTCAAAGAACATAACGTTACTGTTAAATCAAGCAAACTTGAAGACGGACAAATCCTTGTACGTTTTAAGAATGTTGAAGATCAACTTAAAGCGCAAGACCTACTGCGTGATTCCCTTAGTGAAGATTACATCTCTGCCATCAACATGGCTCCAGCACAACCAGAGTGGTTAAAAGCATTGGGTGGTAACCCGATGAAGCTGGGTCTGGATTTAAGTGGTGGTGTTCACTTTACTATGGAAATCGACATGGCGACGGCGGTTGATACACAGCTTGAGCAAATGGAACAAGATTTTAAAAGTGATTTACGTGAAGAAAAGCTGCGTTACCGCACGATTCGTCGTGTAGCTGGCAGCGAGCGTTTACGTGTTGAAATGCGTAACGAAGAAGATAAAGACGCAGCAGAGCGCTTTTTATCAACCCGTTACCCGCTCAATGTGTACATTGATGATAGCAGCAGTGATAACGCTTTTTACGCCAGTATGAGCGAACAAAAGCTTAAAGAAATTCGTGATTACGCTATCAAGCAAAACGAAACGATTATCCGTAACCGTATCAACCAAATCGGTGTTGCTGAGCCAAACGTTCAGCGTCAAGGTGCTGAGCGTATCATCGTACAGCTTCCTGGTGTACAAGACACAGCCCGTGCCAAAGAAATTTTAGGGGCTACGGCAACGCTTGAGTTCCGTGAAGTAGACGAAGATGCTGACCCAAGTGCAGCCTTACAAGGGCGTGTACCACCAGGCACCGAAGTGATCATGGCGCGTGACGGTTACCCTGTGGTACTAAAAAAACGCATTATTCTTGAAGGTAGCCACATCACTGGTGCGCAATCAGGAATGGATGAGTATCAACGTCCGCAAGTAAGCATTAGCCTTGATAGCAAAGGTGGCGCAAAAATGAATGCGTTCACTAAGCGCGCGATTGGTAAGCGCATGGCAACTGTATTCATCGAGTACAAGCCATCGGGTAAAACAGATGAAAACGGTAAAGCACTTCCTCCAATTAAGGTAGAAGAAGTGATTAACGTGGCGACAATTCAAGCACGTCTTGACCGTTCGTTCCGAATCACGGGTATTGATAACCCTGCTGAAGCCCATAATCTGAGCTTATTACTACGTGCAGGTGCACTTGTTGCTCCTATTCAAATTGTAGAAGAGCGCACGGTAGGCCCAAGCCTAGGTCAAGAAAACATCGAAGCAGGTATGACGGCAGTGGTACTAGGCTTTGCATTTGTGCTTGTATTTATGCTGGTTTATTACAAAGGGTTTGGCATGGTGGCAAATATTGCCCTTGGTGCGAACTTAGTATTAATCGTGGGTGTTATGTCATTAATTCCAGGTGCGGCATTAACCTTACCGGGTATTGCAGGTATCGTACTGACCGTGGGTATGGCCGTTGATGCAAACGTGCTTATATTTGAGCGTATCCGCGAAGAGCTTGCCGACGGCCGTAGTCCGCAACAAGCCGTTCATTTCGGTTACGACAGCGCATTTAGCACAATTTTCGATGCAAATATCACCACGTTAATAGCAGCAGTGATTCTGTTTGCAGTGGGCACGGGTCCAATTGCTGGTTTCGCCGTGACACTTGCGATTGGTATTATCACCTCTATGTTTACAGCCATTGTTGGTACCCGTGCGGTAATCAACTTGTTTATTGGCGGTAAGCGTATTGATAAGTTGTCGATTTAGGAGTCAGCATGCAAATCTTAAAACTCGGTGGTAAAACACTCCCGTTTATGAAGTTCCGCAAGTTTGCCATGACATTATCAACATTGTTGATTTTGGCTTCTTTCGTATCGTTTTTTACAAAAGGCTTAAACTTCGGTTTAGACTTTACCGGTGGTACAGCGGTTGAAGTTGGCTTTGCACAACCTGCAGATCTGAAAAAAGTACGTGAAGCAATTACGGCAAGTGGCTTTGAAGATTTCTCTGTTCAGCTATTTGGCTCAAGTAAAGAAATTCTTGTGCGCCTTGCACCGCAAGGTGATGGCGTGAAAGCAGAAGTCATTGGTAACCAAATCATTGATGCCTTAAAACAAACTGATTCAAGTGTTGAAATGCGCCGTATTGAGTTTGTGGGCCCAAGTGTAGGTGAAGATTTAAAAGAGCAGGGTGGCTTGGCCATGTTAACTGCACTTATTTGTATCTTGATCTACGTGGCATTTCGCTTTGAATGGCGTTTTGCGGTTGGCGCGGTATCAGCACTATTACACGATGTTATTATCACATTAGGTTTATTCTCAATACTGGATCTTGAGTTTGACTTAACGATTTTAGCAGCGATTTTGGCGGTGATAGGTTACTCACTCAACGATACCATCGTTGTATCTGACCGTATTCGTGAAAACTTCCGTAAAGTGCGTATCGATGACACCATAGAAATCATTGATATTTCACTTACGCAAACATTGAATCGTACCCTTGTAACATCAATCACCACAATTTTAGTATTGATTGCGTTGTTTGTATGGGGTGGTCAAACTATTCACGGCTTTGCGACAGCATTACTATTTGGTGTGTTCATCGGTACTTACTCATCTGTGTATGTTGCATCAGCAGTGGCGATTGCAATGGGTGTAAGTAAAGAAGACTTAATTCCAGAAGTAATCGAAAAAGAAGGTGCGGATCTCGATCCTATGCCTTAATAAGCCATGCTTAAAAAAGAACCGCCCTGTTTGGGCGGTTTTTTTATGGAAGAAATTATGAAGTATCTAATAAGTAATGTATTTATTATTTTTTTACTGCTCGGTTGCAAAGAGCAACAGGTTGCCAAGCAAGCTGAGTCAGCACCAAAGCCACCCACAATAACGCCAGAACAACAATTAGGTGAGTACCAAAGTTTGGCGTGGCAGGTTGTGACAGCACTGCAAGGGCAGTCAGATACGCAGCAAGTTAAATCCATGCTGTTGTCGTTGGTTCATTCATCACAGGGATTATTTTTAGCGTTTAATCAGGTGTTTCCAGAGTGTAAGCAGACATTAGACGCTATTACTGAATATGTTGAAAGCACACCGCTTACGGCAATCTCTAGTGACAATGAGCCCCTTAATTTACAACCTGAGTTACCCGATTTTACAGGGCCTAACTGTTATCACATACAACAGCTGTTACTTAATCCGTTAGCCGTTTTGGCGATGACGACACAACAACAAATGAATCATGTTGATATTGAACAGGCTGAACTAAAAATGATCGATAGCTTAGCGCGCATTAAGCAATTGGAATTAGTGGGAATAAATGAACAAGAGGTGAATGAAGCGCAGCGCTTGCCATAAAATTGTCATACTAGATTGCTAATTTAGTCATCTATTTGTATGACAGAAACTAGGTGAAAGGTGAGTGCACAACTACAGCGAATATTAGAAAACAGTGACATTAAAACGCTGTTTCAGCCCATCTTTGATGTTTCTAATCAACATATTTTGGGTTACGAGGCTTTAAGTCGGGGGCCAAAAAGCTCTGAACTTGAGATGCCCAGCGCTTTATTTTCTGCTGCAATTGCCTGCAATAAAATTTCAGAACTTGAGCTTTTGTGTCGCAGTAAAGCCATTGAAAACTTTGTTAAGCTCAACCTGCAAGGTAAGTTGTTCTTAAATGTCAGCCCTAAAACACTGCTCGACCCATGTCATCCTAAAGGCGAAACATTACACCTAGTTGAACATTTTGGGCTGGCGGCTAATCGCGTTGTCATTGAAGTAACTGAACAAGAAAAAGTAGACGACGGATGTTTATTGTTAAAGACCATTGCGCATTATCGTCAATTAGGCTTTTCAATTGCCATTGATGATTTAGGGGCAGGTTATTCGGGGTTAAAGCAGTGGTCTGAGTTATGCCCTGAGTTTGTAAAGATTGACCGCTACTTTATTGATCATTGTGACCAAAGTGTGGTGAAAAAAGAGTTTCTAAAATCAATCATTGTATTGGCTAAAGCCACGAATACCCAAGTGATTGCCGAAGGTATCGAGCGCGTAGAAGAGTTACGTTTACTCGAAAGTTTAGGAGTGCAGCATGCACAGGGCTTTTTATTAGAAAGACCGAGTTTACAGCCCAGCTACCAAATTAATCTGCATTGCTTAAAACACCTTGAATCATCAGACAACAGCAGCAGCTTTGAACAATCAATGGCTATCGGTTGGCTTGCTGTTGAGCATGTCAGTATTGAGGCGAATACCCGTTGTAAAGATGCGCACAGTATTTTTGAGCAAGATAAAACACTCACCAGTCTTGCTGTCCTTGAACAAAATAGTCCCGTAGGCTTATTACACAGAGATCAACTTACCGAGGTGTTTGCAGCTCCTTATGGTCACGCGCTTTATGATAAGCAGCCTGTTACCGCACTAATGGATAAGCAACCGCTAGTGGTTGATGAAAACGAATTGCTTGATACGGTTAGTCAACAAATCACCGAATTTGAATTCGATATTCGCCGCCATATCGTCATAACACGCAACGGCGACTACTTAGGATTGGCACCTTTGCGTAATATTCTCAAACACATCACAGAAGAAAAAATACGCCACGCTCAACACGCAAATCCATTGACCATGCTACCCGGTAATGTGGCAATAAATGAAGCTATCGAATTAAGGCTGCGCAACAGTTATGCGTTTTCGTTAGCGTATGTCGATTTAAATCACTTTAAGCAATTTAATGATTTGTATGGATACGCCAGTGGCGACAGTGTGATCAAATTATTAGCCGAAGTGATCGTTGATGTTTGTAGCAAAAGCAAAGGCTTTGTTGGTCACATTGGTGGCGATGATTTTATGGTGGTATTCGATAAAGACGATGCAGAGCATAGATGCCATGCGATCATTTCAGAATTTGAAGAGAAATCACGCGCCTTTTTTACCCCTGAACACATCTCGCAAGGGGGGTATTGGGCGAGTAACCGCGAAGGTAAAAAACAGTTTGTACCTTTGCTAACGCTGTCGATTGGTCTCGTTAAACCTGACCTTGAGCAATGCATTAATAGCCACCAAGTTGCAGCACTCGCAACCGATGCGAAAAAAGAGGCCAAACGCTTTAAAACGAGTCACTTATTTGTTTGTAAGCGTCGTTGTCCGGCCCCGGCAGTGGTAAGGCTAAGTGCCGCGAGCGATGACACCCTGCAAATCGGGTTATGAAGAAAATTTGAGTTCGGCCAATTTCACTTGTGTCTCACTCTAAGCCAGTGTAGGTTAAAAAAAACACGTTAAGAATAATAATAATGAAGCGACTATGTAGTGCAATCCTTGTTGTGCTAAGCCTAGGATGCAGCCTGCCAATTGATGCCAAAAATGTGGTGAACTTAGCCATAGAGCAACGTCCCTTGTATCAGCGCGATCATTATTTACACGCGCTGCTAGGTGCAGCGTTTCGTGCCGCAAAGTATCCCACCGTTATAAACGAAGTACTGGTGCACCCTCATCAACAGCGCACATTACTCATGCTCGACGAAAACCAAGCCGATGTCTACTGGAGTATGACCAGCCCAGAGCGAGAGCATCTAGCGATTGCTGTTCCAGTCCCTTTATTTAAAGGGTTTATCGGTAAACGCGCACTGCTTACAAAACGTGAATTTTTACCGCGGTTTAAAGAGGTAAAAACTAAACAAGACTTAATGGCGTTTACCGCTATACAAGGTCATGACTGGCCTGATACAAAAATATTGGCGCAAAATGGCTTAGCGGTTCGGCCACTGGCGAATTATCAAGCAATGTTTAACTTAGTTATAAGTGGCCGGGTTGATTACTTCCCGCGTTCATTTATCGAGGTGACTTCAGAGCTTAAGCAAATAAATAGTGAGCAACTGGCGATTGTGCCCAATGTTTATATTCGCTACCCGAGCGCTTTTTATTTTTTTGTTAGCAATAACAAGCCAGAGCTAGCCGAGGTATTATTAACAGGCTTAAACGCGATGAAAAGCTCAGGTGAGTTTGATCAGCTGTTCAACAGTTACTTTGCTGAAGACTTAGCCGGTCTGCCGTTTACAGAAAAGAGTGCCATAGAAATAAAGTTGGAGAATGACTATTTTCAGCCACAAAAAAAGGAGCCGTAGCTCCTTTTTGTCATGCTAATCACGCGTTAGAACTAATGGGTCATTAGCGAAGTAGTGACTCAGTTAATACTGGACGAATTTCACGAATGATTGCTTGTGTTAATTTAGGCGCGCCACAGATAATGTTGCCGCTTTGGTTGTAGTTAATACCGCCTGCGAAATCAACAACCATACCGCCCGCTTCTTTAACTAAAAGCTCACCAGCGGCTGTATCCCAAGGTTTAAGGCCAATTTCGAAAAAGCCATCAACACGGCCAGCTGCAACATACGCCATATCAAGAGCAGCAGAACCTGCACGACGAATATCAGCCGTGTGAATAAATAAAGCTTTGAATGCCTCAGAGTATGCGTCTAAGTGATGCTTTTGTTTAAACGGAAAGCCTGTAGCAAGAATAGAACCTGCTAACTCGTTAGTTTTTGATACACGTAAACGCTTGCTGTTAAGCTGTGCGCCTTGACCGCGAGACGCTGTGAATAATTCACCACGAATTGGATCATAGATAACAGCTTGGTCTAAACGACCTTTTACTTTAAGTGCGATTGATACTGCGTAATGAGGGATACCCTTGATGAAGTTTGTTGTGCCATCAAGTGGGTCAACAATCCATTGGTAATCTGCATCTTTGCCTTTGTGCTCACCTAGTTCTTCACCAACGATACAGTGATCAGGGTAAGATCTTAAAATAGTGTCACGGATTGCGGCTTCAGCTTCTTTATCGATGTTAGTCACTAAATCGTTAGTGCCTTTTTGTTGTACATCAACTTTTGATAAGTCTTCACTTGCGCGAAGTAAAATTTTGCCTGCGTTACGCGCAGCGCGAACCGCAATGTTTAACATTGGATGCATAGCATTACCTTTGGGTTGTAAAAGAACGAATATATTTAAGCCGGCGTATTCTAGCGGTTTTTACTGCAAAGTAAACAACAAAGCGGAAATACTTTTGGTTGTTTTTTGTACTGAACTGATTTTAAATTAAATTTCTATCTGACTATTTTTAAAAGCTAAAAATTATACGGGGCGTTTCATACATAAATCTGATACTAAAAATAAGGATGTACTAGTAAAAGAAAAACCCCTAGCACCGCCCATGATCTGTGATCAATACTGATTGATCGCGTGATCTGTATAGCCTCCAGAATAGCTTTCATGGTAGAATTCGCGCAATTTTTGACATTCAGTAAGTAACAACGCAATGACACTTGATGATATTCGTATCGTATTAGTTAACACATCTCATTCTGGTAATATTGGCTCAGCAGCACGTGCTATGAAAACGATGGGCTTATCAAACCTTTATCTTGTTGACCCTGCATGTGAAATTGATAGTCATGCCAGTGCGCTTGCTGCAGGTGCAACCGATGTTTTAGGCAAAGCCGTGGTTGTTGATACCCTTGCTGATGCGATTGCTGATTGTAGTTTAACGATTGGCACCAGTGCTCGTTCGCGAACCTTGTCTTGGCCGATGGTTGAGCCACGTGAATGTGGTGAAAAATTAGTGGCAGAAGCGGCGAATGGCCCGGTTGCACTCGTGTTTGGTCGTGAAAATAGCGGTTTAACCAATGAAGAGTTACAACAGTGTAACTATCATGTGTGCATTCCTGCGAACCCAGAATACAGCTCATTAAACCTTGCTATGGCAGTACAAACTCTGTGCTATGAAACACGTATGGCGTATTTAAACACCCAGCCAAAACAGCAAGAACAAGACGACGTTACTTACCCTAACGCAAAACAAACTGAGTTGTTCTATGAGCATTTAGAGCAAACATTAAACGACACCGGGTTTATCATCAAACAGCACCCAGGTATGGTGATGACTAAATTACGTCGTTTGTTTAATCGTGCGCGCCCAGAAGAAGCCGAAATGAATATTTTACGCGGCATTCTGACTTCAATTAATAAGTCTATAAAATAATCACAGGTTATAAGCATAATACTTGACTAAATTACTCAGGTAATTACAATAGACATAGTACTTGACCAATTTAGTCGGGTATTCGGTTTTATCAATGGCAAGTATCAATTTTTATCACGTGATAATACTTGACTATTTTGGTCTGGTAATTAAAATTTGCACACCTTAGCGTGCAGTAACATCGGGGGCTCCATGAAGTTAACATCAAAAGGCAGATACGCAGTAACCGCCATGTTGGATGTTGCACTCCATACAAATGTGGGTGCAGTGCCCCTTGCCGATATTTCTGAGCGACAAGAAATTTCGTTGTCTTACCTCGAACAATTATTCGCCCGTTTACGTAAAAATGGCCTTGTGACTTCTGTGCGTGGCCCAGGTGGTGGATATTTATTAGGACGTGGCGCGAATGAAATTTCTGTTGGCGATGTTATCAATGCCGTTGATGAGTCTGTTGATGCAACTCGCTGCCATGGTGCAACGGGTGGCTGCCAAAGTGGCATGCGCTGTTTGACTCATACATTGTGGTCAGATTTAAGCGCGCGTATCGAAGATTTTTTAAATAGTATTACCCTTGCTGAATTGGTAGAAAAATCAGATGTGAAAGAAGTCGCATCGCGCCAAGATAACAGCATCAACACTGCAATTAAGCAACTGGAAAACATTCAAGTAAGCTGTCAACTGTAGCTTGACGAAAGCGGAGAGAGAAATGAAGTTACCGATTTATTTAGATTACGCAGCAACCACGCCTGTTGATGAACGTGTGGCAAAAGAAATGATGCAATGCCTGACTATGGACGGTAATTTTGGTAATCCTGCATCACGCTCACACCGTTTTGGTTGGCAAGCAGAAGAAGCGGTTGATCAAGCGCGTACAGACATTGCTGATCTGATTAACGCTGATCCACGTGAAATTGTTTTCACTTCAGGTGCTACAGAATCAAATAACCTCGCCATTAAAGGTGCTGCACAGTTCTATAAAAAGAAAGGCAAGCACGTCATCACGGTTAAAACAGAGCACAAAGCAGTGCTTGATACATGTCGTGAATTAGAGCGTCAAGGTTTCGAAGTAACCTATATGGACGTTGAAGAAAACGGTTTACTTGACCTTAAAAAGCTTGAAGCCGCTATGCGTGATGACACGGTACTTGTTAGTGTCATGCACGTTAACAACGAGCTAGGTGTTATCCAAGATATCGCGACCATCGGCGAAATGTGCCGTGAGCGCAAAATTATGTTCCACGTTGATGCGGCACAAAGTGCAGGTAAAGTACTTATCGACGTGCAACAGTTAAAAGTTGATTTTATGTCGTTCTCTGGCCACAAAGTATATGGCCCGAAAGGTGTTGGCGCATTGTATGTTCGTCGTAAGCCACGTGCTCGTTTAGAAGCACAAATGCACGGTGGTGGTCATGAGCGTGGTATGCGTTCAGGCACACTGGCTACTCACCAATTAGTGGGTATGGGTGCGGCATTTAGAATCGCAAAAGAAGATTTCGAAAAAGACCATGCACATATCAGCGCACTTCGTAAGCGTTTGGTTGATGGCATTATGGCTGATATGGACGAAGTTTACTTCAATGGTGAACCAAGTCAGTCAGTTCCGGGTATTGTAAACATCAGCTTCAACTTTGTTGAAGGTGAGTCGTTATTAATGGCTGTTAAAGACATTGCTGTTTCATCAGGTTCAGCCTGTACCTCAGCAAGCTTAGAGCCTTCTTATGTACTACGTGCGTTAGGCCGTAACGACGAATTAGCACACAGCTCAATTCGTTTCAGCATTGGCCGCTTTACGACTGAAGAAGAGATTGATTATACCGTCGAACTAATCAAAAACTCGATTGGCCGTTTACGTGAGATGTCTCCTTTATGGGAAATGCATCAAGAAGGTATTGATTTAGATTCAGTTGAGTGGGCGCATCACTAATCAGTGATCGCCGCCGCTAGCAGGTAGTGAGGATAGTATTATGGCTTATAGTGATAAAGTAATCGATCATGTTGAAAATCCACGTAACGTGGGTTCTTTAGACAAAAATGATCCATCTGTTGCAACAGGTATGGTGGGTGCACCTGCGTGTGGTGACGTAATGAAATTGCAAATTAAAGTATCACCAGAAGGTGTTATTGAAGATGCAAAATTTAAAACATATGGTTGTGGTAGCGCAATCGCCTCTTCTTCACTTGTAACAGAGTGGGTGAAAGGTAAAACATTAGACGAAGCTTCAACAATCAAAAACACTGATATCAGTGCAGAGCTTGAATTACCACCAGTGAAAATTCACTGTTCAATTTTAGCAGAAGACGCGATTCAAGCAGCGATTGCTGATTACAAAAGCAAACAAGCGAAGTAAGAGATAAATTCATGGCAGTGACATTGACAGATGCGGCAGCAAACCGCGTAGAATCATTTTTAGCAAATCGCGGTAAAGGCATTGGCCTTCGCGTAGGCATTAAAACGACGGGCTGTTCAGGTCTTGCTTATGTTCTTGAATTTGTTGATGAGTTAGCAGATGGCGACGAAGTTTTTGAATGTCGCGGTGTGAAAGTAATCGTTGATGCAAAAAGCTTAGTGTACATAGACGGCACTGAACTTGACTACACTAAAGAAGGTTTGAACGAAGGGTTTAAGTTTAATAACCCAAATCAGGCCGATGAGTGTGGTTGCGGCGAAAGCTTTACCGTTTAAGCTAGCACGTTTTCCTTGCTTGAAGCCCTACCTGTGTAGGGCTTTGTTCTTTTTCTGTTTACCGAGTTGGATTATGTAATGCGTTACTTTGAGTTATTTGCGATTCCAGTAGACTATAACATTGATTTAGCGACTATTAATAAACACTACCTCGAGCTGCAACGTGCAGTTCATCCAGATCGTCATGCCAGTGCTAGTAGCCGCGACAAACTACTTGCTGTGCAAAACGCGGCTGAAATCAATGACGCATTACAAACGTTAAAACACCCGGTAAAGCGTGCTGAATACATGCTTAGTGAGTTGGGCGTTGATATTCGTGCTGAACAACAAACATTACAAGATCCGCTATTCTTAATGCAGCAAATGGAGCTTCGAGAAGAGCTCGAAGAGCTTGAAAATGCCGCAGATCCTGATGCAGCAATTGCCCAGTTTGAAACGCAAATTAAACAGTTAGACACGCAATACAGCAACGAACTGGCTGATCAGCTAGCAAGCAATGATGAACAGCAATGGCAGGCAGCGGCAGATAATATTCGTAAGTTAAAGTTTGTTTATAAGCTACGCGAAGAACTTGAGCGAATTGAAGACAGTTTATTTGATGATTAATCGTTAGTTGTAACTTAACAGCTATTTAAGAGTTTAAAAGAGCATTATGGCATTATTGCAAATTGCTGAGCCGGGGCAAAGCGCGGCACCACATGAGCACAAATTGGCAGTGGGTATTGACCTAGGTACAACAAATTCACTTGTTGCGACTGTCCAAAGTGGCGAAGCTCGCACACTAACAGACCTTGCAGGTAATGCAATGCTGCCGTCGGTTGTTCAGTACCAAGCAGACAGCATATTAGTGGGTGAACAAGCGGCTGCAGCGGCTACACAAGACCCAGCAAATACACTCATTTCAGTGAAGCGCTTCTTAGGCAAAACACAAACCGAAATTGAGCAAAGTTACGGTCAATTACCGTATCAGTTTTGTGAACATAATGGCTCACTTGCCATTAGCACTGTTGCTGGCCCAATCAGCCCGGTGTCTGCTTCAAGTGAAATATTGAAAACCTTAAAACAACGTGCTGAAGAAAGCTTTGCCGGCCAAGATATTATGGGCGCCGTGATCACTGTGCCAGCGTACTTTGATGATGCACAGCGTCAAAGCACTAAAGACGCGGCTGAACTTGCGGGTATTAATGTTTTACGCTTACTCAACGAGCCAACAGCGGCGGCAGTTGCCTATGGCCTAGACTCAGGTCAAGAAGGCATTATTGCCGTTTATGACTTGGGCGGCGGTACTTTCGATATCTCTATTTTACGCCTGCATCAAGGGGTATTCGAAGTCATGGCGACAGGCGGTGATTCGAGCCTAGGTGGTGACGATTTCGACTCATTACTGGTTGACTACTTTAAGCAGCAAACGGGTGTTAACGAGTTATCGGCATCGGTTTTACGTTTATTCATCAATAAAGCAAAAGCCTGTAAAGAAGCATTAAGCCAATACCAAACAGTGAACGTTGGCTTAGAGTTTGATGGCCAAAGCTACACAGTTGAAGTAACGCGCGAAACCTTTGATGAATTGGCGCTAGGACTTGTAAAGAAAACGCTTCGCTCGTGCCGACGTGCGGTAAAAGATGCCGGCATCGAAAACCAAGAAGTACTGCAAGTTGTTATGGTGGGTGGGTCTACCCGCATGCCGATTGTACGCTCACAAGTTGCGGCATTTTTTGATAAAGAACCACTGACCTCAATTGACCCCGACCGCGTTGTGGCCCTTGGTGCTGCACTGCAAGCAGATGTGTTAGTGGGTAATAAGCCCGATTCAGACATGTTATTGCTCGATGTACTACCACTTTCGCTTGGTCTTGAAACCATGGGTGGCTTGGTCGAGAAAATCATTCCACGTAACACCACAATTCCGGTGGCGCGTGCACAAGAGTTCACCACCTTTAAAGATGGTCAAACGGCGATGTCATTACACGTGCTGCAAGGCGAGCGTGAATTAGTAGATGATTGTCGATCGCTGGCTAAATTTAGCTTAAAGGGCATTCCAGCTATGGCGGCAGGTGCAGCGCATATTCGTGTTACTTTTAAAGTTGATGCCGATGGTCTATTGAGCGTATCAGCAATGGAAAAATCAACCGGTGTGCAAGCTGAAATACAGGTAAAACCTTCATTTGGCTTATCGGATGACCAAGTTGCTAATATGCTGAAAGAGTCGATGACAAATGCCAAAGACGACATGGAAGCGCGAATGCTCAAAGAGCAGCAAGTTGAAGCATTACGTGTTGTTGAAGCACTTGAAGCCTCACTCGCAACCGATAGCCAATTGCTTGATGAACAAGAATTAAGTGTATTAAAAGCAGAAATTGCTAAACTTATTGCGGTACGCGAAAGTGCCACAACACCGGCAGAAATTAAAGCAGCGATTGAAGCTGTAGATAATGCAAGTAGCGAGTTTGCTGCGCGTAGAATGGACGCATCAATTAAAAAAGCGCTGCAAGGGCAGTCAGTAGACGAAGTTTAACGAGGTAAGGTATGCCACAAATTATTTTTCTTCCACACGAAGAGTTATGCCCAGAAGGCGCAGCAATTGAAGCACCTGCAGGCGAAACTGTATTAGATGTTGCGCTTAAAAATGGCATTAGCATCCCACATGCCTGTGAAAAATCATGCGCGTGTACGACATGTCATTTAATTATTCGCGAAGGGTTTGACTCTTTAGACGAAAGTGATGAGCTAGAAGACGACATGTTAGATAAAGCATGGGGACTTGAGCCAGAGTCTCGTCTTGGTTGCCAAGCAATCATTAAAGATGAAGATCTTGTGGTTGAAATTCCAAAGTATAATCTCAATATCGTTAATGAAGAGCATTAATTCTTAACGGCTTTGAATACCTAAAAACCGCTGTAGTTGCTTGGTCTCTACAGCGGTTTTTTGTTTTTTAGCTGTCAGATAGTAGATTTCAGATGATAGTCGTCAGATTTCTGATTTCTAGTGTCTTTAACTTGGAGGTTCTATGTCTGATTTGGTTTTTTCTGATTCATTTATCGACGGTGACTTTTATTCTACAAGCCAGCGTTTTAGTGTCGATAATCCCGCAACCGCAGAGGCGATTACCCATGTCTCTAATATTGATAAAGCCGGGGTTGAACTGGCTATAAAAAGTGCCGACGAAGCCTTTAGCAAACTAAAGCAAACAACGGCGACTGAGCGCAGTGAAACGTTGCGACGTTGGTACGACTTAGTCATTGAGCATAAACAACAACTTGCTGAGTTAATGACCAAAGAGCAAGGTAAACCTTTAAAAGAAGCATTGGGTGAAGTGGAGTACGGCGCCGGGTTTATTAAATGGTTTAGCGAAGAAGCCAAACGCAGTTACGGCGATAGTATTCCTGCGACGGATAGTCAGCATCGTTTATCAACAATAAAGCAGCCCGTGGGTGTGGTGGCAGGTATTACACCGTGGAATTTCCCGATTGCCATGATCACGCGTAAAGTTGCCCCCGCATATGCGGCAGGCTGTAGCTTTGTTATTAAACCTTCTGAGCATACGCCATTGTGTGCAATTGCACTTGCATATCTCGCTGATAAAGCCGGTTTCGTGAAAGGTGCCTTAAATGTGGTGGTATCTGAAAACGCAAAAATGGTCGGCGAAATCATGACAGAGTCTGAGCGCGTACGTAAATTTACTTTCACAGGTTCAACTGGGGTCGGTAAGCAATTACTCGCTCAGTGCGCTTCTACAATTAAGAACACATCGATGGAGCTCGGTGGTAATGCTCCCTTTATTATTTTTGAAAATGCCAATTTAGATGACGCCGTTACAGGGCTCATGGGCGCGAAGTTTAGAAACGCAGGGCAAACCTGTGTCGCCGCAAACCGTATTTTTGTAGAGCGCTCAGTGCTTGAAACCGTACTTGAAAAACTCACTGACAAAGTAGCAGAGTTAAAGGTAGGCAATGGTCTTGATGAAGGGGTGGATATTGGCCCATTGATTTACCCAAAAGCAAAAGAGAAAGTACAAAGCTTAGTCGAAGATGCGGTGAACAAAGGGGCTTCTTTAATTGGCGATAATAAGGAGCTTGAGGGCAGTTTTCAAGCGCCACTCATTTTGACTGATGTCACCCCAGAGATGGATATTTACCATGATGAAGTGTTTGGTCCTGTAATCAGCATTATTGCCTTTGATAACGAACAAGAAGTACTGAAACTTGCCAATGATGTGCCTTATGGCTTAGCTGCTTATTTTTACAGTGACAACATCAAGCAAATTTATCGCGTAAGTGAAGCACTTGAATACGGCATGATAGGCATTAACGAAGGGCTTATCTCAAACCCAGTTGCCCCATTTGGTGGTGTGAAACAGTCGGGCCTGGGTCGTGAAGGTGGTCATCAAGGCTTAGATGAGTATCTAGAAGAGAAGTATCTTTGTATGAAGATTTAAAAGCCGCTTTAACCTCTGCGCGCGAAATAAATTTAACGCCTACAACAAACTGTAGGCGTTATGTTTGCATGGCGCATTTAGGCAGCAACATCTCTTTTATAACATTCACGGCTAAAGCCACTCCTACAAAAAGCCACTCATACAAAAGATGCACATCACACACGTAGGAGGCGTTTTAACGCCGAAAAGCAAACCTTTTCGGTGGCATTAAGCACCCCTCTCGGTTTAGCTCGCATCTCGCACCTCGCTTCTCGAAGCTTATTTATCTCGCATCTCGTTGCTTACAACCTCTTCGCGCGAAATAAATTTCACGCCTACATTAAACCGTAGGCGTTATGCTTGCATGGCGCGTTTGCGCAGCAACATCTCTTTTAAAATTCGCGGCTAAAGCCACTCTACAAAAAGCCACTCATACAAAAGATGCACACGATACACGTAGGAGGCGTTTTAACGCCGAAAAAGCAAACCTATTAACTGGCATTAAACAACCTTCTCAGTATAACTGTATTAGCTCGTATCTCGCTTTTCGATGCTCGTTGCTTATAACCCTTTCACGGCTAAAGCCACTCCTACAAAAAATGCACACGACACAAGTAGGAGGCGTTTTAACGCCGAAAAGCAAACCTATTAACTGGCATTAAACAACCTTCTCAGTATAACTGTATTAGCTCGCATCTCGCTTTTCGTAACTCGTTGCTTATAACCCTTTCACGGCTAAAGCCACTCCTACAAAAGATACACACGATACACGTAGGAGGCGTTTTAACGCCGAAAAAGCAAACCTGTTCAGTGGTATTAAACAACCTTCTCAGTATAACTGTATTAGCTCGCATCTCGCTTTTCGTAACTCGTTGCTTATAACCCTTTCACGGCTAAAGCCACTCCTACAAAAGATACACACGATACACGTAGGAGGCGTTTTAACGCCGAAAAGCAAACCTATTAACTGGCATTAAACAGCCATCTCGATTTAGCTCGCACCTCGCAACTCGTATCTCGCACCTCGTCGCTTATAACCTCTCGCGCGAAATAAATTTCACGCCTACAACAAACCGTAGGCGTTATGCTTGCATGGCGCGTTTGCGCAGCAACATCTATTTAATAAAATTAGCGTTAAAACGCTTCCTACGATGAAGCTACCCGCTTATTTTTAATAAAATGATAGCGCTGTCATTTTAGTTTTTATATGATAGGTATGAATAATAAACAAAAATGACAAATATTACGGAATAAATACCGTAAACTCAGGGCTTAAACGAGGAGAAAGTAATGGATTTTAAGAGGTCAATACTCGCCGCGATACTGGTAGCATCACCTGTAGTCGCACATGCGACACTGACGCAATCACAGGTTAATCACTTTGCTAAAGACACTGAATTACTATTTTCGGTAGAAGATAATTTCCGTAATAAAGACGCGGGGTTCTTAGGTCAAATTACGCTTAATAATCGCTCTGACGTGGCTTTGCCTGCGGGTGAAAGTGATTGGCAGCTTTATATTCATTCTGTTCGTAAAATTTCGACCGAACATGTCGCAGGCTTAAATATTGAACATGTTAATGGTGACTTACACCGTATAGTGCCAACGAGCAGCTTTAAAGGGTTAGCAGCGGGTGAAAGCCTAGAACTGCCTTTTGATGCACAAGTATGGGTTGTTGCTTACAGCGATTTTATGCCGCGTGCATTTTTTGTTTCAGGAAAAAATAAGCCAGCGGTATTTGCAAACACAGATACCGAAGACTTTAAACAATTTGTAATGCCGTTTACGCGCGATAACCAATTATACCGCTATAACGAGCCGAAAGATTTATCTGTGCTTGCAACGCCTAAAGTACGCTTTGAAAGAAACAATGCCGATAACGTTGCTGTAAGTAAAGAAGAAGCACTAAAACGCATTATTCCAAAACCACGCAAAGTTGACTTTAACCGGGGTACAACAACTATCAATAATGATTGGCAAATTAGTTATCAAGGTCAGCTCAAGCACGAAGTAATGGTGTTTATGCAAGACTTACAAGATGACTATGGTATTAGCCTTAAAGCGCAGCCTGACCATATTAACCTTGGTAAAGAGAAACTTATTCGTCTTAAAGTCGACCCTGCACTGAATGCCGGTAAAGCTGAAAGCTACACCCTCGAAATTGATGATGAAGTCATTAACATCGTCGGCAGTGATAATGCTGGTGTGTTTTATGCGATGCAAAGTGTGCTTAATTTGATGCCAGCAGCAACCCAAGGCTCAGCAAGCTTACCTCAGCTTGAATTAGAAGACTCACCTCGCTATGGCTGGCGTGGTATGCATTACGATAATGGCCGTAACTTTCACGGTAAAGAAGCCATGTTTAAGCTCGTTGAGCAAATGGCGCGCTATAAAATGAATAAGCTACATTGGCATTTTTCTGAAGATGAAGGCTGGCGACTCGAAATACCTGGCCTACCGGAGCTTACCGAGGTAGGTGGATACCGTTGTTTTGATTTAGAAGAGCGCACCTGTTTATTAACGCAGCTAGGTACGGGACCATTTAAAACAGGTTCGGGCAATGGTTACTTAAAACGCGAAGAATTTGTTGAACTGTTAAAATACGCAAAAGATCGCCATATTCAGATCATCCCTGAAGTAGAGGGACCCGGGCATGCGCGTGCATCAATAAAAGCGATGGAGGCACGTTATCATAATATGCTCGAACAAGCCGAAAAAGCAGCTAAAAACAATATAAAAACTGGCTCGGCCAAGCAAGAAATACAACAAGTGGATATGGGTCCTGCAACACAGTATCTACTGACCGATCCGAAAGACACCTCAGTGTATATGACGGTACAAAATTACAAAGATAATTCGATGAATGTCTGTATGGACTCAACCTATGCATTTTTAGATAAAGTAACGTATGAATTACAACAAATGTACCGCGAAGCGGGCGTACAGCTGAAAAACCTACACATTGGTGGTGATGAAGTGGGGGCTGGTTCATGGATTGGCTCACCTGTTTGTCAGGCGTTATTTGCCGAGCCGAGTAATGGCGTGTCGGGCCCCGCTGATCTTAAACCATATTTCACGCAACGCGTCGCGACACTATTAGAAAAGCGCGGTATTTCCCCGGGAATTTGGGAAGATGGCATTATGTATGACCGTGAGAATTCATTTAAACGTGATGAATTCCCAAATAAAACCTTTACGGTTAATACATGGGATAATATTTGGGAGTGGGGCGTTGCAGACAGAGCATATCGGTTAGCAAATGCCGGCTACCAAGTGGTGTTATCACATGGTACGCACTTATATTTCGATCATCCCTATGAAGCCAGCCCAGAAGAGCGTGGTTATTATTGGGCAACCCGTTACACCGATACTAAAAAAACCTTTAACTACATGCCAGACGATGTATACGCGAACGCAGACTATACCCGTACTCGCGAGCCAATTGTTAATTTAGAAGCCTTGGTTGGTCGCCCGTTACCTAAGCTTGAGAAACCTGAAAATATTCTGGGTATGCAAGGTCAGGTGTGGTCTGAAACTATCCGTACTGAAGATCAGGTGTTAGCGATGATTTTTCCGCGTATTTTGTCAGTTGCAGAACGTGCGTGGCACAAAGCAGAGTGGGAAGGCGAAAATGTCGATACCAAAAAGCAAGCGAAAGACTGGGCTGAATTCTCAAGCGCTGTGGGTTTAAAAGAGCTCGAAAAGCTGGCGCAAGATGGTATCAATCTGCATTTACCTGTGCCGGGAGCTGTTATTGAAAATGGGACGTTAAAAGCCAACACAGCGTTTAACTATTTAAGCATTGAATACAGCCTAGATAATGGAAAAAATTGGCAGCTTTATGCTGATCCGATCAGTGTTGAAAATGATGCGAATGTAGCCTTGCGTAGCCGTTTAAATTCGCAGCAAACAAGCCGAATAACCTATGTAAATTAATAGATTACAAGCAAACTAAAAGGGCCTTTGGCCCTTTTTTATTATCTTGCTTTTAACTAAAGGCATCGTATTATGACTACAATTTGATGTCAGTTTAATGGCAGCGCTGTCATTTTTGTTGCGTTAGTGTTATAAATATTTCATCAAACGTATTTATAATCATCTTGAACAAATAGCGTTGATAAATTGAGTCAATGCTATGAATGGGAATTACCATGTCAGAAACGAATAAACAAAGCAGCCTAATACCTATGGCTATCGTTGCCACGCTGTTTTTTATCTTAGGCTTTGCTACTTGGTTAAATGGCTCTTTAATGCCTTTTCTGCAGCAAGTTTTGCAGCTTTCGCCGTTTCAGGCGTCGTTGATTATTTTCTCGTTTTATATCGCGGTAACATTCACTGCGATTCCATCAGCGATGATTATTCGTAAGGTGGGTTACAAAAATGGTATGGCCCTTGGCATGGCAACCATGATGGTTGCAGGGTTGTTATTTATTCCTGCTGCAAAAACACAAGTGTTTGCACTGTTTTTATTTGCGCAACTCGTTATGGGCGCGGGTCAAACATTACTACAAACAGCGGTGAACCCGTATGTGGTAAGAATTGGTCCCGAGGAATCAGCCGCAGCCCGCGTAAGTGTTATGGGTATTTTAAATAAAGGTGCAGGGGTTGTAGCCCCGATTGTGTTTACCGCACTCATATTGAGTGATTTTAAAGGGTTTGTAGGTAAAGAGCTCAGCCAAGCTGACATCGATGCCATGGCCAATGGCTTAATATTACCGTATTTAGGGATGGCACTTTTTATTGGTATACTTGGTTTCGCAGTGACCAAAATGCCGTTACCTGAACTAATTGATGATGCTGATGAACAGCAGCCTGGGCAAGTTAAAAAAGCATTGGCGCATCCGAGCCTTGCGTTAGGGATTGTGGCGTTGTTTGTGTATGTGGCTGTCGAGGTAATTGCTGGTGACACCATTGGTAGCTTTGCTCTGTCATTGGGTGTCGAGCAATACAGTGTGATGACATCGTACACCATGGGTTGTATGGTACTTGGTTACTTTTTAGGTATCTTATTGACTCCACGAGTGTTGTCTCAGCAGGCAGCACTGACTATTTCAGCGCTGTTAGGCTGTGTGTTAACGCTTGCAATAGTAACAGGCAGTAATGAATCGGTCTTTATTTCTACATTGCTTGGCCTAAAATCGGTACTTCCTGATACCTTATTGCTGATTGCTGTGCTAGGCTTTGCCAATGCAATTGTTTGGCCAGCAGTTTGGCCGCTAGCGCTTTCGGGCTTAGGTAAGCTTACCAGTGTGGGATCGGGCTTGCTTGTTATGGGTATTGCCGGCGGTGCATTTGGTCCGTTATTTTGGGGCCTTGCAAGTGGCGGCGTTAAAAGTGCCGAGGCGCAACAAATGGCTTATATTGTGATGTTGCCTTGTTATTTATTCATACTTTTCTATGCTGTAAAAGGGCATAAAATGAAAAGTTGGAAGTAATTAAAAAGCGTGAGGTGAAGACGAGTAAATCGTCGGCCTTGCACTTGATGTAAAGCATTTCTAGTAAATAGAAATAATCCCGTGTGTAATGCCACCGAAAGGTGGCATTTTTTTGTCTTATTTAAACCGTAGGCGTTATGTTTACATGGCGCGTTTGCGCAGCAACGTCTCTTTATAAAATTCACGGCTAAAGCCCTTCCTACAAAAAATGCACACGACACACGTAGGAGGCGTTTTAACGCCGAAAAGCAAACCTGTTCAGCAACATTAAACAACCATCTCGGTTTAGCTGTGCTAGCTCGTATCTCGCTTTTCGATGCTCGTTACTTATAACCCTTTCACGGCTAAAGCCCTTCCTACAAAAGATGCACACGACACTCGTGGGAGGCGTTTTAACGCCGAAAAAGCAAACCTATTCAGCAATATTAAACAACCACCTCGATTTAGCTGTGCTAGCTCGTATCTCGCTTTTCGATGCTCGTTACTTATAACCCTTTCGCGGCTAAAGCCCTTCCTACAAAAGATGCACACGACACACGTAGGAGGCGTTTTAACGCCGAAAAGCAAACCTGTTCAGCAACATTAAACACCCACCTCGATTTAGCTCGCACCTCGCTGCTCGTACTTCGTAGCTTAAAACCATTTCACGGCTAAAGCCCTTCCTACAAAA